>JAEZFR010000218.1 GCA_023417285.1 Bacillota bacterium | reverse complement strand
GAGTTTGATAGGTTATTTAATGTTAGATGGTTACATGGGGATAAAGGCATAAAAGCGGATATGGGTTTTGCAGATTTAGAGAGGTATATCGAAAATATTCTCACTGATGAAGAGTCAGGCAAGAATATTTTTACGAATTTTGCTTTGTGAAAAGGGAGAGAAGAGCTATGAGTAAGGTAGGAAGAAATGACCCTTGCCCTTGTGGCAGTGGAAAAAAGTACAAACTTTGCTGTATAAATAAAGAAATTCAGCAAGTAGATGATAACGACCTTCTACGGGTATCTAGTTATGGTTTAGAAGCATATGAAAAAGCTGAATTAGACAAGTTTAGCAGGTTCTTGATAGAAACTACAGCTAAAGAAAAGTTTGAAATACGAAAAATCGGGAGTGGGTACACTGTTAAGGATATAGTACCACCGGAAAACTCTATGCCAGCCAAAGACTATAGAACAGTTGAATTAAATGATATACAGCGCCAAAAGCTCATTAAGCATAACCCGCAATATGAATTTTTAGATATCGGAAAGCACAATTATTTTCCGGGCATAATAGAAGGTGGTCACTTCTCATGGGAAAGGTTGGATGGTGCGACCTGTTCAAAAGGAACGGTAAATAAACTGTTTATTAGGCAGTTTCTGGGTAACTACATACTAAATGTAAATCTATTCCCACAAAAGGAATCGTTCAAATCAATTGATGAATACTTGCAGACAGGATTCTCAATATATACTCAAACCAGTAAGCTTGACTTTGTTGGTAAGAATGGAAAGCTATACTTTGAGGACAGCCAAGTATTTGCAGTACTGTCCATCTACGATAAAGAATCTCTGGATATCGATGAAATGTTTAATACAACACCTAGAGAATATAATGTTTGTTTCGAAATCGTTTTAGGTAGGCCGTTCTTCATTTTGAAGGGCCAAGGGGAAAGTCTGAAGATATCAATAATCAATGAACAGGTTATTGATGTTACAGGATTGCAAGTTGAACAGGCATAAAATATACTGATAGGGGCTTGTTTCAATGGAAAAGGTAATACTTGATGGAATTGTAAATATCATAAATGAAAATAAAGAAATAATGCGGATTTCGATCAGGCAGAAGGCTAAATTTAAGGGGTGGCTTAAGTTTGAACTGGCCTACCACCTTGAAAAAATAGGCATGGCAAGTGTTGAAGTGGAATCGGCAGTTGAGGAAAAGCAAGTAAGAACCGATATAACGTTTATCTGCAACAAAAATTATATAGCATTGAACTAAAGACCCCAAACACAAACTGGCGTATAGAAGGAGTTAATTCAATGGGGAGGCCAATAACAAAGAATATAAAATCTATCATTGATGACGTAAACAAATTAAATTCGGACAACGGAATTATTGCATTTGTTCTATTTCCTATACCTGTTGGGGACAGCCGTTGGGAATCATACCTAAAGCGAATCATGGAAGAAACAGGTGTCATGCTGGATAAGGAAGAAAACTATAGAATTATAACGGTTAACATTGATAATAAGAACACGTGCAATTTGTTAGTCAGAGTATTCACATCAAGGCAAAAAGAAATAATGCTGTAATGCAGTAAATATAGGGGGCCGTACATGTCAACCATTGTAGATAAATACATGAAGGAATTTAGCAATGAGTGTTTAGAGGTATTAAAAACATACGACCAACGGATAAGAGACAATCTCACTCTGACGGTACATAAGGATTTTTATGGATTTGCCAAGGGAATTGCCGTATATTCGATCACTGAGCCAATCATTAAATTCTTAATATTCAGTTCTCTGTGTAAACAATACATGATATGGCCTGAGGTAGGCGAGTTTTATAAAGACAAGAAATACCTTGATTTAGCATTGTACCTACCAAACGAATTAAAACAACTGGTAAATTCCAGTGAAGATGAACCTGATATAGCAATTGAAATGAAGTGGGGCGGTCTAAAGAAAACAGGAGAGTTTATGAAGTGGGGGCTCACAAACTTTATTGACGACATGCTTAAACTTCATAAAAATTGTAACATAAGGAACAAATACATAATGCAATTTATCATACTTCATAATGACATTGAAATTAATGGTGAAATACTTCGGGAGCAGATATTAAGCAGTGTTGACAAAAGAAGTTTCAGAGGGAAAGACATAGAACTAGTTTATATGAACTATTTTGAAACGCATGGAGTAAATGACTCCGAACTATGGCCTTTTTACATAGTGCTATGGAAGATAAAATAGATATAATTATAATCTTAAGGGGAGAGTACAGTGGGCGTTGATAGTACCAATGATATTAATGAGTATAACAGTTTATTAGAAAAAGAAATACGAATGCTCATTAACTCAGGAAGAGAAGATGACTATTGGGATTTTAAGCAATGTCATCATAAGAATATGGCGAACTTGCTTCATGACATTATATGTATGGCAAATAATCGCGCAGATAGAGATGCATATATTATATTTGGAGTTACCGATAAAACCTTTGAAGTAATGGGTGTTGAGAGTGATATAAATCGCCGGAATCAACAGCAAATTATTGACATACTAAAAAGTAAAAAATTCTCATCAGGCATAAGACCTCGAATAGAAGTAAGAACATTGTACATAAGAAAACACGAAATAGACGTGTTGACAGTTAAAAATGCTACTGATACTCCATACTTTTTAATAGAAGACTATCGAGACCAAGATCGAGTTGTAAGAGCTCATTACATATATACCAGAGTTGGCGATACAAATACTGATATAGATAAAAGTTCAGATATTAACCATGTTGAGTACTTGTGGAAGAAGAGATTCCTACTAAATAGACCGCCTCTGGAGCAAATAACAAAAAGACTTGAAAATAAGAATGAATGGATATGCCAGGGGTATACTTACTATAATACTTATAATCCGGAGTATACCATTGAACTTATTGAGGATGAGAAATGGTTAGAACCGGAATTTTATTCATATGCAATGTATAATAATTCTTCAAGCTATGGTTTATTGGAAGTCAAATGTTATGGGACTAAATTATATGGGAATCAGACCGTTACACTAGATAGTGGTAGATATATTACAGTTACTCCTAATTGGGAGTTCTTGTCATTTGGAGAGTATAAAGCTGACGTTGATTATGCATTTAAGTATTTTGTTAAGCAAGAGATAGATTATAAATTACATTTATTTTTGCTTGATGATGAAGATGAGGAAGACTTAATAGCGCATCGTAGACTACTTGAAGTAATTCTTATATTCGATAGTATAATGGAGAAAGAGCAATTTATTGAATACATATACACTCATCAAAGACAACTTCAAGATTATATTGATGCAATAGACACAACATATTCATGGATAGAACCTAAAAATGAACTTAAGCACAAAGTGATAGTAGAACGCTTGAAAACAGGGATTGCACTTAATAGGATGCTAAAAGATTTCAGGTTATTATAATAAAGATATCGGAATTGATAATGTTGGGGATGGTTTGACGCAAGAAACTAGCAAATAAGTATAAGGCACGGTAACTGAATTATTGGTTACTGGAATGAAGATACTGTTAGCTTTAAAATAAAAGTAATACCCTACAATGAAAACGTGGAGGTTGTTTAATGGGTAATGATAATTTTTTTAAAAACTTGGGAACCGAGAATTTTAGTTTAACAGAGCAGCTAAAAAATATGCAACCCAATCTACAGGAACAATTAAAAGAGCTCTCCAATAATTATCAAGTTATTGTCCCAAACTTAAACGTAAGGCCGATAATTGAGGAGCCTGCCTTTAAGAGGGCAATAGAAGAAAAGCAAAGGAAAGAATTAGAACGAGAAGAAAGAGAAATAGTTCTTACTGAAAATTCAACAAAATCAGTTGGGTTGCAGGAAGAACTTGTTAAGTTGCAAAAAGAAACTATTGAATTATTAAAGGCGAAGATAGATACTGCTAATCATACATTGGAGTTATTATTAAATTCATTAGGAGCCAATTCACAAAAAACTCAGCAAGAATTGATTAAGAATAGGAAATTACTTGTGGAGTTACAAACCTGTATTGAAATGGATAAGAGCGGTAGTTCAGTCAAGAAATTTATTTCCGAACACGGTATAGAAAGTATAGGTTTAATAGCTCAGATAATCAGCATGATATTATCGACTGGAACCAAGTAATGGCAACTATTGCAGGACTTTGTATTCTAAAATAGCAACTAGCTACATCTTGTGGCTGGTTATTTTATTATTACCATATTACTCTTTTTATGAGATGCACAATTGTATATAACAAAACAGTGCAAACTAGCACTGTTATTGAGTTTGAGTATGGTTGTGTGTAAAAAATTATTATTGTCAATTTTGAAAAATTCCGATAGAATAATGGTGTGAAAGTGTTGGAAATAGTGGGTTTCAACGACATTTGAGAGGGGAAGTTGAGCATTTCAGCATTGAATCAAATCATAATACCTAAGCATTCAATAATTTAATATAATATGATTTAAATTCGAGGGCTATTCATTAATTGAGTAGTCCTCCTGTATTTTTGTTGGAAGGTTTAGGTTTATAGGTCAATAAGCATTAACAGAAGGAGGGATAAACGGAATGGGAACCGATTTACTACGAATGAACTCTCGGTCACGAGCAACAATCATAGAAGCTCTGCGAATGGAATACCCATCAGGGACACGGGTAGAACTGTTGAGCATGAAGACCCATACAGAAAACTTCCATTAGATTTAAAAGGAACGGTAACCATAATAGACGACATTGGAACAATCTTTGTAAACTGGGACAACGGTAGTACCTTAGGGATAGTTTATGGTAAGGATAAAATCAGGAAAGTGAATTGACGTTAACATGGTTACTTTAGGCAGAATAGTTTATACGCAAGGCATAGCAGCTGAGATTGAAAGCGGTAAAATAACTGAACATGACCTCAGAAGATTATTAATCAGACATCAAAATGGGGACTGGGGTAATTTAGGCGCTGAAGATAAGGCAGCAAATGACTATGCAGCAAAGCATGGTGAACGGATACTATCATCTTATATAGTTGATGGCATTGGAAAGGTTTGGGTTATTACCGAATGGGACAGGTCGGTAACGACAATCTTGTTCCCAAGTGAATACTAAGCATTTAACAAATACAAGGGGGTATAAATGACCAAAAGTAATGAGCTAGATAGAATAGAACTGTCTATGGATGAACTGTTCAATTTGCTGAAATGGCGTGATAACAACAAGGATTTAGTACATAATTACAGGCAGGTTATTCCAGAAGGAATAGTTGATGTTAAAGGTGGCATGACTATATATTTTAAATTCGTTGACGACCGAATCACAATTTATGAATCCTACACTGATGGAGATATTATGTGCAAAATCATAACAGAACGTGACGCTGGGAATTACAGGGTCTTAACAAGCTGGGTCAATCAGCAAATGGTAAAAGCCTTTAAAATGTATGACCTCACATTTAATGAAATGGATTTAATCGCTGATACCTGTACAACAGTCAGTAGCTGTATGGCCTACCTTGAACATTTTCATTCGGAAGTAATAGAAAGAACAGAACCAATAAGAATGAGCAACACACAGCGTAGACGGGCAGAGTGGCATAACCGGAATAATCCGAGCAAAGTAATTAAGCTTCAACGGATTGTTTATAGGATACCGGATGGAGCCAGGCATAATAACCCTGATAAGTTTCCAAGACAGAAGTATACTGAAAGTTGGGGTGTTCGAGGACATCAAAGAATGTTACGTAGTGGCAAAGAAATTTGGGTTCATCCATATACAAAGGGTTCAGGAGCAAAGATACCAAAAATATATAAACTGGGAGATAGCTGAGAAGCAAGATAGTTTTACTTGCAACTCAGCCTTTTTTATAGATGGTCTCCAATTCAACAGTCAATAGAATAAGGATTCTATTATAAGTATTTGTAGTATAAAGGACGGTGATATGGTCAGCAGTAAAAATGAAGTGGTAAGTTTATAAGAAAAGTCAGGTAATCAATCAAAATCTATTAAAATCGTTAGGGAGGCAATTAACATGATTAAAGCAGAACAAATCGTACCAGTGGTAAAGGAACTGGTATATCACATTCATTCAGAGGACACAAATGATATTTCAAAGCTGAAGGCATTACTAAAATTTGATAGAATATGCATGGATACAATGGCTGACATGTTGGAAGCTAAGGCAAAAGATGATTGCAATATATTTTTACTTAGAAACTTTATTTATTATCATTCAATCTATACCAGGGCTTATAATTTTTTATTTGATAGCTTAAAGCTCGTTGAGATAACCAGTGATGAAAAGGCTGCTATATTAAAAATGATATCTGAGGTTGACGAGATAGACGATGCAAATGAAATTATTGCCATGATAGACAGTTTAACAGCTAAGGTAATGAATAAAGTAGAAAACGAAGATGTTAAGTTGCTTAAAGAACAAGATGAAAAGGTCATTGAGAGCAATGTTGGGACTGTGATAACCGGGAATACGATTGAATCAATTACGAATACAACAGGTGATATTAATGTACTTGAAACTAAGCAGGAAACTATAATTGAACTAGCGAAAACAGATAAGGTAAATGAAGAAGGTAATCAAGTTACAGGGCAAGTTACAGTTGAAACACCAAATGTGTATATTCAGTCAAATAAAGCAAGTACTGGTAAGGAAAAGGATAGTGTTAAAGATAAAGGTAGAGCTGCAAAAAAGCAGAAATAGAAAACTAAATGAAAGTTGAAAGGCCACTCAAATGAAGTGGTCTTTTTATTTGCATAAAGAATTTTAGGATTTCATGTCGTACTTTGGGAATACAGATGTTTACCAAAGGGGAATATTGGTGTACAATGAAACTGGTAATAAATTCTATGATAGAACAAGTAAGTTAAGAGAGTTTAATTTGGGTTTACAGATTCTATAAAAATAAAGTAATGAAAAGGATGGATTCCAATGAAAAAAATTTCAGCATTACTAGTTTTATTGTTAATCACCAGTAGTCTGGCAACTACAGCGGTGTTTGCAGACACACCAGCTATAAAGAGTACATTTATTCCATCGGAGAATCCGACACTGCCCTATGACTTAATATACTACCAGGTAGCAAATAAAGCATATCAAAACTACCTAAAGGGGCAGGATACTACAGTTATAGGCTTAAAGGGTGTAAAATTCGAGAACATTCGTAGTGATGCAGTTGACCAAGTAGCATCTATTATGAACTTAATAGGCGGCTTAACTGCAGATGTTACACAGGAGCAATTTGGTGATATCACAAAAGTAACAGTTATTGTTCAGACAATGGAGGATTATAAGAACTCGGCAGCACTGGACAAGGCCATAGATTCTTTAATGGCTGAAGCATCCAATTATTCGTCAGTTAAAGATAAATTAGGGTACATAAACGATAAAATTGTATCACTAAGTGAATATGACCATGGCACATATGAGGGAGTAGACTCCACTGCTGAAGGTGCATTAGTGAATAAGACAGCAATATGTGCAGGATTTCAAGATGCTGTATATGAAATATGCAAGAAACTAGGAGTTAAAGAAACTACATTTATTGCACCCGGTAAAGCAGGACATACGGCCAACTTTGTAATGATAGACGGAACATGGTATCTATGGGACTTAACATGGAATGTATCTAGTAAACCGTCAAGTAGAGAATACTTCATGGTTCCATTATCAAGTATGCAGTTTACAGAGTATCTAAGAGATACTGGAGTAACCTCATCATTTTGGGGTGATATGGAGTTATGCAAAACAATTAAATTCTCAGACATGTCATCAGTTGATTTAAGTCTAGGTATACTAGAAGTAGATGCCAGCAAACTTGGAAACACAAATACTGAGCTAGACCCGATTGACGTAACACCTCCAACAGGAGGGAATACATCCACACCATCAAAGCCTAGTGGAAATGATAGCAACAACGGTGGTGTAATATCAATTGGTGGCGACGGACAGATTATTGATACGCCTAAAACACCAAGCAAACCAGCTACTAAAAAGGCAACACCAGTCAATTCAAAGGTTATGGTGGACGGTAAGAAAGTTGCATTTGAGGAATATAGTATTGATGGCAGTAGCTATTTCAAACTTCGTGACATAGCAATGGCAATCAAAGGTTCAACAAAGAAATTCAGTGTTACGTGGGATAGTAAAAAAGGTGCAATCAATATATTAACAAGCACAGCATATAAAGCAACAGGTGGAGAATTGGTAGTACCAAAGAATCCAACATCAAAAACAGCTACATTAAGCACAGCTAAGGTTTATGTCAATGGTAAAGAAGTAAAATTAACAGTTTATTCGATAAACGGTGCAATCTACTTTAAACTAAAAGACTTAGGAAAATCAGTTAACTTTAATGTAACTTGGGATGCAAAAACAAGTTCAATAGTAATCGATACAAAGTCAGCCTATAAGGAATAAAACTGTGCAGTGGGATAGTCAATTGAATTAAAAGACAAGTGTTATAATTTATTGATAGAAGGTAATGATGGCGGTAAAATGATAATAATTTTATAAGGTATTACTGAATGGAGGCTTCCGGTGTGTGGAGCCTCCATTGTAGTATCTTAGGAAAATAAAAGAAGGGAGCATGTGGGGATATGAATACTGAAAACAATATCATAGGTTTATGGTCAGAGGAACTTGACAGTTATGATGGAACTCATATAGCATTTCGTGATGATGGAACAGGTTTATTAAGCTGGGCGTTATTTGAAAGAGGAATTTTAGACACTTTTAACTGGACTTTAGAAGATGGGGTAGTGAGCATTGAAGGTACTAATAAGTATACTATTGAGGATATGAAGGTTATAAGAGCTGAAAAGTCTGACATTGTGTTAAAGAATATAAACATTAAGTTGTTTAAAGCAAAGAGCGAAAATGGTGAGGATATAGATGCAGTTGAGTTTTCTGAACCGATCTGTGAGTGCGCCAATAATTCATTCTGGCTATTTACCAAAAACATTAATGATTGCGATTATTACACTGAACTTGAAAAGGCTATATTGGAAGAGGTAAGCAAGAATAAAAGTGTTGATCTTTTGCCGGAATGAGCATACAGGATGGGTAGGCATGTATGAAATGGCTTATAGGTTCCGAGTGGGTACATTTCGGTAAGCATTAATGTGTTTCAACATTCAGAAAAAATGATATCTGGTTTTGATAAAATGGTTTCGGTTTGGATAGTGTTCAACAACATATGAAAAGCATGATATAGCAGAGCAATAAAATGTAATAAGCACTACTATTAAAATTACGGTAACATGAAGGATTAAAAAATATTAAAGAAAAATTAATTTCAAATGAGCATATAAAAGTATATAGACATTAAATAAATATATAGTAGAGAGCGAATGATATACATAATGAGAGAAACAGTTGAAATAATAAACGATAACATGGCATATAATGGAATAAAAAATTAAGCAGTACAGAATCAGATAAATTCTATGACTATATAAAAGCCTCATCAGCTAAAAATTGGTGAGGCTTTTATTATGCGGGTTTAAGGCTGTAAACAATACATAATTATTGATAATTAATTAGATATAAAATTTAGGGATAAATTGGATGGGTGATTGAATTTAGATTGATTGGAGGAAGTCAGAATGGAAACTAATAGGTCTATAGAAACTATCAATAAGGAAACTGGTAACTTACAGGAGCAACTTATTAAACTTGAAAATGCAAATACGGTACTTAAGAAGGAGCTTGAGATTAAGGTCAAAGAAATTGAGGTATGCCAAGATTCAAAGAAGGCTAAGACAATAGTTGGGGAAAATATCAGTTTACATGAAGAAGTTGATAGATTAAATAAGGAAATAAGCATTAAAAATGAAATGCTGAATGGTTTTAGGATATCAATGGAACAAATAAGAAAGCAGACAATACCTGATATAAACAGCAACCATGTGACAGACTGGTATAAGCAGGATGCTTCAATACTCAAAATATCGCAGCTATATAATACAAGTAAGTCAAACATTATCAATATTCTTGTTAAAGCAGGAGTATACAAAGTAAAGAATGATTAGACGTAGGATATAATACAAAAACCATAATACCAAGCAAACATACCAATTTTAAATTCCATATGAGCTCCTTAATATAAGGATTGCATTAATAAAATAATATGCAATCTTTTTTTTGCCTTTGTAAAGCCGATTAATCGACTATTTATTAGATTATTTATTAGATATATAAAATAGGGGTAAATTCGGAGGTAATGTAATATGTCGTATTCAGTAACATCATCAAGAATCATTCAGGATATTTTTTACAATACATTTATATTGATAGAGCAGATATTAATGGAACGCAAATCTGGAAGTATTACTGATGATGAATGGAATGTAATTAAGGGTGTTATTAATAGGATAGCAGATAAGAATTATCCAGACTTTGATAAGATTATCGAAGAGCAAGATAGAAAAATAGAAGAACTGGAGCAGAAATTATTTAATCAGAGCTTTGAGCTGATTAGCAAAGAAAGCAGGAATATGGTCAGAGAAATCCGTATTGAGAATCAAAAATTAAAGTCTGAAAACTTAAATTTAAAAGATAGAATTCAGTTAATAGGAAATGAAGAGTCTACAGATGAACGGATGAGACAGGTCAAAGCTGGATATATTGCAGAGTTGGTAGCAGAGAACAATAGGTTGCAAAGAGAAAATACGGAGATACAGGGATTAGCAGACCTGGGACAGAAAATGAGAGATCAGCAGAAAAAAGGCAGAAGAAAGCGAAAAGATATAAAAGACGATGAGCTTATAAGGTTACATGCTTTAGGATTTAAAACAGCAGAGATATACAGAACATTAAGAGAGAAAGGAATAAATTGCTGTAAACAAACGGTTATAAATAGAATTGAAGCATTAAAAAAGGAAGGGGTGATATCATGAACTTTTATACTGAACTTAAAATAGACTTAATAGCAGGTGCAATATCAGCTATAGTAATAATTGTTTGGGGTATTGTCGCATATAGAAAAAGCGTCCTTAAGAATAATCAGTAACTAATCGAGGTGACAAAAATGTATGAACAGGAAATACTTAAAAATATTGATCGAAGAACACCCGAAGAAGCTGAGATTAATTTTCCAGACGAAACGATATTAAGGTTGTATTCGGACGGAAGAGTATTAAAATCAATGATTATGTTTGGGGGACATGAAACAGAGTGCTATAGAGTTATTAACAAATATGGAGACGCAAAGCCTAATGTAATGACAGTCAATGTAAATATAAACGGACAGATGGTGAACTTAACTAAGAAAAGATTGGTAGGACTTATATTTCTAGGTTTACCAGAGCGTAAAAACATGGTATTGCGAAATATTGACGGTAATAAGAAAAACATTGCAGTCAGTAATCTTGAATGGGTCACATGGGAGGAACTCAGCCATATTAAGATAATTCTTCGCAAAATAAGCGAATACGGATATAAAATCAAAAGAAACTTTTATGTAAAAGACTATAGGGAATTAAAAGCCATGGGCTATGAGTTTCTAACAGTCGCAGATAAGTGGGAAGATGCACTTAACATCAAAAAAAAAGTGTGTTACATAAATGGTGACAAATTACCAGATATACTTGAGGAAGAAACACCACAAGTTATCTGCTGGGATATATGGGGGCAGAAGGAGGAGAATTAAAATGGATGCCA
>JAEZFR010000551.1 GCA_023417285.1 Bacillota bacterium | reverse complement strand
ATATTAGTCCATTGACAGTGCAATTTACTATATCAAAAAATGGAATTGAAACTGTTGACAGTGCTGGTTTTATTAATGAAGACATAGGTATATTGTCAAATCCAATAATAGAAATGTCTTCCGGAACTCTTATGCCTTTCTGCTTAAACAGCTCAATTGCAGTTATTGCCATATCATCGTTTGAAGAAAATATAGCTGTTGGTAATCTATCTAATTTAATAAGTCTTTCAACTTCATTAATTGTATTCTCTCGTAAAAATTCACCGTGTAGTATATAATCCTGATTAATACTTAATCCATGTTTCTCCATAGTGTCAAAATATGCCATGTATCTCTGCTTACCAGAAAATGTGCTCATTCTACCTGCTAGTAAAGCTATTTCTCTGTGTCCTAATTCAATTAGGTGTTCAACTGCTATACTTGCTCCCTCATAATCATTTGAACAAGTAATAATTAAATTATCATTGCTCCTATGATGCTCTATAAGCTCAGACGCATCATAATCAATTAATGCCAAAGGACAGCCATTCTTTGAAACAGTAAGTAAATTGCCTAAGCTCTCTTCTGTTCCAACAATAATACCTCCGTCTATTCTCTTTTGAAGGAAGACTTCACTTACTCGATTGTAGTCCTCTTCACAATAAATAATGTTAACAAGAACATAATATCCCCGTGAATTTGCACAATCAACAACTGCATCTACAAACTGTGTAAAATAATTATTCTTGTATAATCTGATAGGATTTTTTGAATCTGCAACGCTTACAATAAAAAGACCTATTGTATCACTCTTTTTACCAGCCAATACCCTTGCACAGTTGTTGGGTTGATAATTGTATTCTTCTATAACCTTTAATACTTTTTCTCTTGTTTCGTCGGGTACGTTGGAGTAATTGTTTATCACCCTTGATACTGTACTTCGGGAAACACCTGCAATTTTGGCAATCTCTTCACTCTTCATATGCTTTTACTTTTACTTTAAGTTGACCTTCCTTAATTTTCTATAATATATTCGTATAAAACAGGGCTAGCGCTAGCGCTAGCCCCATTTTATTTTTTGCTGGCATCATAGCTGTAGTCCATAATGCCTAGATTTTTATTTTAGTTCAGTTAATTACTTCTTTGCTAAGAATTCATCAACCTGCTTCTGCATTTCAGTAATAACCTTATCAAGACCAGAATCAGCAAACTTCTTGTTCATCTGTGGAAGAACTGTTGCTGGATCTGCCTTACCAACTTCAAGACCTGGGAAGTACTGTCTCTTTACAGCTGTAAGAGCAGCAACTTCTGTCTTAACTGGTTCTACATTAAAGTTGAAGCCCAATAATGGTGAATTCTTTGCAGAGTTGTTGAATGCTTCAAACTTCTGCCACTTTTCAGGATCTTCTGTTGGGAAGAGGTATGTGTTAAACTGGTTAGCAAATGCCCATTGAAGTCCATTGTTGTAATTATCAACAGCTGGCTTGATTGATTCAATTGTAGTATCGTTAACCTTCTTGTAGTGAGTTCCTTCGATACCAAAGTTAATCATGTTAACAAGTTCTTTATCAGTGTTCATTAATTCTAAGAACATAAGAGCTCTTTCAGGATTCTTTGATGTCTTTGAAATAGCCTGCATAGCACCATTCATTTCACGAGTAGTTGATACTGGAGCAGTAATTTCAACCTGAGTTAACTTCTGGTTGTATGCTAATTCATCTTCTGCAGCCTTACCTGGCTTAAGTGATCTGATGATTGAGAATGTCTTACCAGCCTTTAAGTCAGCTGAGAAGTCAGTTACAGCATCAGCATCTTTTCTGATGTAACCAGCTTTGTACCACTTGTTAACTGTTTCGAGAAGAGCCTTTGTTTCTGGAGTATCATAGTCATTGATAACCTTTGTATCTCTGTAATCGCCATAGATAGCGCCAGGAACGTTATCATCAACTATCTTTTCAAAGTCAAGGGATCTGTATGGTGATTCACCAACTGTTGATGCAAATGGATATACACCTGGTTCCTTTTCTTTTATAACCTTGAGCATAGGTTCGATATCTTCAAACTTCTTTATAGTTGAAAGATCAAAACCATACTTGTCAGCTAAGTCCTTACGAATTTCAAAGCCCCATACGTGAGCCATTTCCTTCTTAGTTGGTATTGCATAAAGCTTACCATCGATTGAAGCGCCCTTGATTATTGCATCACCAAGAAGAGCCTTAGTCTTTGGAGCATATGTATCCAACATAGGAGTTAAATCAACGAATGCGCCCTTACCAGCATTTTGAGCATAGTTCAATGCCCAGTTAGCAGTGAAAGCGATATCAAACTCTTCACCGGAAGATACCTTTGCAGCCATCTTCTTTTCGTAGTCGTCACCCCATGTGAATATGTTGAGCTTCAATGTAGCATTGATCTTTGGCTTAATGTATTCATTTACCTTTGCCAAAACAGCGTCCATATCCTTAGGTTGACCATTACCAATTTGGTACCACTGTAAAGCTACTTCCTTCGAAGTATCAATTGCAGGTGTTGAAGGTGCTGCTGTAGAATCAGTTGCTGGAGCAACTGAAGAATCAGTTGCTACTGATGAATCTGCTGCAGTTGAATCAGCTGATGAACCGCCACCGCATCCTGCTACCATTGTGATAGCGAAACAAAGAACTAAAAATAGACCAATCAATTTTTTTGCCTTTTGCATGTGTGAACCTCCTTAAAATTATAAATATTTATGCTAACCAGAAAGCCTCTAAACTACCTGGTATTAGCCCTTAACAGCACCAACAGTAAGACCCTTTATAAAGTACTTTTGGAAGAAAGGATAAGCAAGTACTATAGGTCCAATTGCCAGTATACACATTGCCATACGTGCAGTTTCTGCAGGAAGCTTACTGAGTACATCACCTGCACCCGAGAAGTTTGTATTGCTACTAAGATATTGAATGGAGTTGAGTGTCTTATACATCAAGTACTGTAAGCTGTACTTAGCTGCATCATCTATAAACATAAGAGGAATAAACCATTCATTCCAGTATGCCAACGTTTGAAATAATGCTATTGTAGCAAGACCTGGCTTAGCCAATGGAACAACAATCTGTAACCATGTTCTAAACTCCCCTGCACCATCTATCTTTGCTGATTCAATGATTGAATCAGGAACATTTGTCTGATAGAAGGTTCTCATAATCATTACGTACCATGCATTTACTAGTGGTGGTATAATGTACGCCCAGTATGAGTTTTGAACACCCACTAATTTAACATATACTATATACCAAGGAACAAGACCACCATTAAATACCATTGTAAAGAACACTAAAAAGGTAAACTGTGTTCTATATTTAAAATCCTTACGAGAAATTGCATAGGCATACATTGATATGATAATTATGCTGAGCAGGGTTCCAATTATTGTTACGCTTAATGAAACACCATATGCTTTAAATATTACCGTTCCTTGCTTGAGAA
>JAEZFR010000500.1 GCA_023417285.1 Bacillota bacterium | reverse complement strand
GGATTACAGTGGGAATATAAACGATACTAAAAAACCAATAAATGCAAAAAGGATTATGGTAAATCATATGCATTGAGTTTTGTGCTCTACTAAAAATTAAAAATTATGCTTTGTAACTAAGAAAGCAAGCATCTGACTTCGCCTAACAATCGCACTTCCGCATGGGCAGGCTATAAAATTGTTGGTGCTGTGCCATCTTTGGCTACAAGTGGTAGATAGAGCATTTTAAGATAGGGATTGTGCAGATTTGTCGGAAGCAAGCCAAACACAGTTCGCAGAGTCGAAGTGTCACTACTACTCTCGGGTTTAGGGAGTGCGGGGCGTTATAATAAATGGGAGAAAATAAGGAATACTACACAAAAATGTTACTACTTGGTATAAAGGAACTGAAGGAAGGTCTCCTTATGGAATAATCAGTATTTTTACTGGGTTAGTATACAAATAATTGTTTGGAGTTCAATAATGAAGAAGTTTATAAAATATTTTAGCATTCTTTTTATTTGTACATGCTTATCACAAGTATTGTTTTATTATATCTTAGATGATCTTATAAGCAGAATTATTTTGCCAGTAACCATAGTTAGCCTTTCATTAAGAATATTGCTTGCTTTTGGCTTATTTGTTTTTCTTTGCTATGCTATTGATAAAAACATTAATAATGTGTTTGTTGATATTTTAGCTTTATTATATTTGTGTGTTGTATTGGCGTTATCAACGATTAGAGGATATTCAAGCTACGGGGTAAATATTAATCCACTAATTATTTTGGACGATTTCAAAAGATACTTTACCCATACATTACTAATTCTAATATGTAACTTATTGATTTATATGCCACTTGGGGTGTACTTAAGACGGAGGCTTAAGATTAGCGATTGGAAATTATTTTTGGTATTTTTAATTTATATTTTTAGTTTAGAGATTATTCAAACCGCTATACATGTAGGTATATGCGACATAAATGATATTATAACAAATGCTTTTGGGTTTTACGTTGGAGTAGCTCTGTTTAATATTAAAAAATGTATTTGGGACGAGAAAAAAAGATTTTTAGGATAGCATTTCATAGAACAAATGCGGGGTTTTAACAACTTTAAAACCATTCGAGTTTTAAAATTATTATACTTTGGCAATATTTTACTTCTATTATATAATAGTACTGCAAGTTTGGTATGACAAAGATGGCATGAGAAATCATGAATGCGAAGAGAATAGGCTTGAAAAAATAATTCACTACGGCTTTCCAACAATAATTCATGCTTTACTGGATATTAACGAAATAGAGCAGCACACCTTAAATTTAGTAAAAATATTAAATCGGTTAAACCATAATGAGTTAATAATTCATCCAATATGCCGGTGTGAGGCTATTGATGAAAATACTATATATAAGCTTTCTATTATAATTGAAAGAGCATTGGAAATTCTGAATGATAATGGAATAACGTTGTATCTTGAGAATAACAGCAAGCTAGATCCTATATTTTCAACCACAAAAGAAATTGAAATAGTATTTTCTAATAATCCCAAGCTTGAATTTCTTCTAGATATTGCCCATATATACAGCTATGAGCAGCTGAAGGAAATGGTATCAATAAAGAAACCTAAAATACTTCATATTGCGGATAAGCGTTTTGACGTAATTCACGAGCACCTACCAATAGGCTATGGTGAAATAAATTTCAAATACATATTCGAACAAATACTATGCAATTACGATGGAAAAATTATTTTAGAAATAATAAAGGAAGACTCTGATATTGTTAAATCAAAATATATAATTGAGTCATTGCTTAGAAATTGATACGTTGAAATTAAAGGAGATACATAAAAGTATATAGTGTATTTTCAATTATAAAGTTATGGTATATACTACTCGCGTATGGTAAAATATTGAACAAATGAACATTTCTGAAATTGAGAAGTTGTTATGTAAAAATGTAGACAATGTAACGAAGGTATTAGATACTACGATCATTCCGTGAGGGTACATATTAATCTGATGAACAGATATTATTGCACTTATAGAGGGTTTTTAAATCACGGAGCTAATCTTGATGCACTAGCACCAGTTAATAACAATAATTCAAATAATAATATTCTAATAAGGGAAAAAGCTTGATGGATAAGAGAATAGTTTTTAAATATCATCCAAATATATATGAAAATGGCATAGTTATAAAAGAAAGTGGCATTTGCCAGTGTTGCGGCAAAACGGTTTCTGAATATTGCACTTGTATGTATTGCAAAGATAATGTAAATTGCATTTGCTTCGAGTGTATAGAAAATGGAAAGGCAGCAGAAAAATTTAATGGTACTTTTATTCAGGATGCAGAAATTGATAAAGTGGACGATCAATCAAAAATTGATGAGTTGTTTAATAGAACACCAGGATATGTAAGTTGGCAAGGAGAACATTGGCTTGCTTGCTGTAATGATTTTTGTATGTTCATTGATGATGTTGGAACTAAGGAATTAGAAGAAATGGGAATTGCTGATGAAGTATTTTTGGAATATGATGCTTTAGGCGAATATGATGATGTAAGAGATTGTCTCGAAAAAGCTGGCTCAATGGCGGGATACTTATTTAGATGTCTACATTGTGGGAAATATCATCTTTGGGTTGATGCTGATTAATGTGATTTTGGCACCCTATAGAAAAAGATAAAGTGTGGATGTAAGTATGAAAAATTAGCAAAGAAATTAAGTTTTTTGCTGATCCTAAAGAGTCAAAAAGATGGTTGGTAGGTAAACAATGATTTGAACGGAGTATTTCAATGAGAAAGAAGATTTCAATTATTTTATTGATAGCATTTTTAATGGTATTTTCTTCTGGAAAGCTTTTTGCAGCAAAAAATGATATTAATTTTAATACAGGCACCCAATTGTCACAAGAACAAAAGCTATCTGACTTTGAATACATGTACAATATTCTAAAAGAAAACTATCCATTTTTTGAAGTAAACAAAAGGGTTAATAATATAGACTGGCTAAGTAACAAAGAAATATACATAAACGAGATTAAAGTAACAAAGAATGATAGAGACTTTTTCAATACATTATCAAATATACTAGATGACCTACATAATGGCCATACTCATATGTATACTCAAAGTGATTATGATTATTGGAAAAATAATGTTTTACATTGGAATGGCGGAAATGAAGCCTGGCTTAACCAATTAAATCATGAGAAAGCTCTAAAAAGGTATTCACAGAATACTACTAATGTAAGCTCAACTATTAAATTTAGCAATAACTATCGCAATATAATGGGCGCTAGTAAAGTCAGCTCTTCTTCAAATAACATAAAGACCAGGTTGTTGGATAATGACGTAGCATATCTCTATGTAAGGGCATTTGGTATAAATGATATTGACAAAGATAACGCAGTGCTAAATAACTTTTTTAATAATATTAAAGATTATAGGAAACTAATTATTGATATTAGAGGTAATGGTGGGGGATTTGATAAGTACTGGCAAGATAATATAGTTAAACGGCTATCTAATAAACCTTTATATGACAAGAGTTACTTTGTCTTTAGGGGTAGTACCTTTGAGGAGCCGTTTATTAAAGATAATTTTGGATTTGGATATGAATCTATGTTGAAAATAGATAATATTACAAATGAAAAGTTACCTTTCATGCCAGCAGAGATAAATAGTAATTTCAAATACTATTTTAAATATGAAAATATTATTCAACCACAGGATACAGTAGGTTTTGAAGGGAAAATCTATTTACTTGTTAACAAGAATGTATTTTCATCGGCAGAATCTTTTGCTATTTTTTGCAAGGATACAGGA
>JAEZFR010000488.1 GCA_023417285.1 Bacillota bacterium | reverse complement strand
TGATTCCATTCGGGACCTCTATGAGGTTACCGGAAGGGAGCTGGATATTATGACAGCAGAGGCAATGAAGGTACCTGGTGTTATAGGTGCCAGAATGACGGGGGCAGGCTTTGGAGGCTGTACAGTTAATATTGTTTCAGAGGATAAGGTAGACCTCTTTATTGAGCAGGTAGGTAAAAACTATAAAGAACAGACGGGTATTACACCTGCATTTTATGTAAGCGAAATTAGTGATGGTGCAAGAGAGATTTTGTAAGACTCTTGTGCATAGGGAGGCGCTAAAATGGCAGTTTTAGTAACAGGCGGAGCAGGATATATTGGAAGTCATACAGTGGCTGAATTGCTTAGACAGGGTGAGGACGTCATAATACTGGATAATCTTGAGAAGGGGCACAGGGAAGCAGTGCTCGGAGGAAAGTTTGTTCAGGCTGACCTGAGGAGTATTGAGCAGGTAAGAGAGGTATTTAGAGAAAATGATATTGAAGCGGTAATTCATTTCGCAGCATATATCGAGGTGGGCGAAAGTGTTGCTGATCCATTAAAGTATTACAACAATAACGTAATCTCTTCTCTCAATCTTCTGACTGTAATGCAGGAGAATGGTGTAAATAAGATAGTATTTTCATCAACAGCGGCTACTTATGGGATTCCAGAAAGTATTCCTATAAAGGAGACAGACAAGACAGTACCAATTAACCCATATGGGGAAACCAAGCTTGCTGTGGAGAAAATACTCAAGTGGGCAGATAATGCTTATGCAATTAAGCATGTGGTTTTAAGGTACTTTAACGCATGTGGTGCACATATCTGTGGCGCGATAGGAGAGGCCCATTCACCTGAATCTCATCTCATTCCTATTATTCTACAGGTTGCACAGGGTAAAAGGGATGAAATCAAGCTGTTTGGTAGCGATTATGATACTTTTGACGGGACATGTGTAAGAGATTATGTACATGTATCAGACTTAGCCCAGGCTCACGTATTAGCTCTTAAGCATTTGAGAAATGGTGCTCAAAGTGATGTTTTCAACCTTGGTAATGGCAAAGGCTTTTCAAATAGACAGGTTGTTGAGGTGGCTAGAGACGTAACCGGAATGCCCATTAAGGCAGTTGATGCTCCAAGAAGACCTGGTGACCCTGCTGTTTTGGTTGCATCTTCAGAAAAGGCTATGATGGTTCTTGGGTGGAAGCCTGAATTTGCAGATTTATCTAAAATTGTAGAGACAGCATGGAATTGGCACAAGAATAACCCGAATGGTTACGAAAAGTAATGGGATAAAAAATAAGTGCTGTAGTATTGTAATCTAGGAGCGGGCAATTAAATCCCACTCATGGATATACATACTACAGCCACTTTTCACTTATTAATATTGTGTGTAAGTCATAAATATATATTAGACAAGTCAATAAAACGTTATATAATTACATAGTTTTCTTTATTTCATATTTGCCTTTAAGGTCAGCAATTTTTGAATCGAAAGCTTCATGCTGCTTCTTGGTCATTAATTCAGAAGCAATTTTATCACGTACTTCATCAAATTCCTTGATGCCACTATTCTTCTTATCTGTAACCTGTATCAGGTGATAGCCAAATTGTGTCTTAACAGGTTCTGATAATACGCCAACATCAAGGCTAAACGCAGCTTGGTCAAATTCTGGTACCATCATACCCCTTGAGAAATATCCAAGGTCTCCTCCTGCTTCGCCGGATGGGCAGCTTGAATACTGCTTGGCAGCATCTTCAAAGCTTTGACCTTCTTCTATAGCACTCTTTATTTCAAATGCTTCAGCAAGTTCATTTACAAGTATATGGCTTGCTTTAATTTCACCACCTGAAACAAAGCTTTCTTTGTTTGCTTCATAGTAAGCTTTTACCTCTTCTTTAGTAACCGTTACTGATTGAAGCAGTGCATTTAACGCATACTGCTTTAGTATTCCAGACTTTGCTCTCTCAACATCTTCAAGGTAAGAAGGTTCTTTATCCAATCCATTTTCAACAGCATCTAGATATATAAGTTCCTGTTGAATAACCTCATCAAGTAGTCTCTTTATTCCTTCAGGTGAGTTAAACTGTGCAGCAGTCTGAGGTGGAAGTGACTTTATAATAGCCTCTAAGTCTGCTCTTGTAATATTTTGTGTTCCAACTGTAGCAAGAATCTCTGTATTTGTCATTGTGTTTTCTCCTATTAATTATTAAACCAACATATACTAGCATTATAAATATTCAATACAATATAGCTGATTAGTTATTTGTAAATCATAACAGATAATAGCATTGGTTGTCTACATTACATTGTAGGGCTACTGCTTATTTAAAGGGAAAGTAGACTTTTTTAAAATACAATATTAAATGAGTATTATTTATTGAAATTTTTACTTTTACATAATATGATTATATTAAACTTAATATTGAAAGAAAGGGAGAATATATGGATAACAAGTTGCAAAAGAAGTATGGTTTATTAACTGCAATAGCAATGGTTATAGGAATTGTTATTGGAAGCGGTGTGTTTTTTAAGGCGGAAAAGGTACTAACTAAAACAGGGGGCAATCTCCCATTAGGTATATTGGCATGGGTGATTGGTGGAATAATCATGATAGCTTGTGCTTATACCTTTGCAGTAATGGCTACAAAGTATGAGTATGTAAATGGGGTTGTTGATTATGCAGAAGCAGCGCTAGGCAAAAAGTATGCATATTATGTTGGCTGGTTTATGGCTCTTATTTATTACCCAACATTAACCTCTGTGTTAGCTTGGGTATCTGCAAGATATACATGTGTTCTGTTTGGATTCTCAATTACGGGCGGAGAGTGTATGACCATTGCATGTCTGTACTTAGTAGCAAGCTTTACAATGAATGCTTTATCCCCTGTAATAGCAGGTAAGTTTCAGGTTAGCACAACAGTTATCAAATTGATACCGCTACTGCTGATGGCTATTGTGGGTACAATTGTTGGAATAAGATCGGGCATGATTGTTGATAACTTTACAACAGTAGTTAATGAAGTTGATACCTTCAGTGCTTTGTTTACTGCAGTAGTTGCAACGGCCTTTGCTTATGAGGGTTGGGTAATTGCTACAAGTATAAATGCGGAGCTTAAGGATGCAAAGAAAAACCTTCCAAAGGCGTTAGTTGGGGGAACCTTTGCGATAATGCTTATATATATTTTGTACTATGTTGGTTTGGCTGGAGCGGTAACAAATGAAACAATGATGGCAGGGGGAGAAGCTGGTGCAAAGCTCGCTTTTGAAAATATTTTATCTACTGCGGGTGGAACATTAATTTTTGTTTTCGTAATAATATCCTGTCTAGGTACTTTAAATGGTCTAATGCTTGGGTGTACAAGAGGAATATACTCACTTTCTGCTAGAAATGTTGGTCCTAAGCCTGAAATGTTCAACCAGGTTGACAAGGCAACAAATATGCCAACAAATTCATCAATATTTGGGCTATTATTATGTGGTGTGTGGTTGCTATTTTTCTATGGAGCAAATCTTGCTGAATCATCATGGTTTGGCTTCTTCAGTTTTGACTCATCAGAATTGCCCATTGTAACAATCTATGCAATGTATATACCAGTATTTTTTATGCTGATGAAGAAAGAAAAGGATTTGAATACCTTTAAGAGGTTTATTATGCCGGCATTAGCAATTTTGGGATGCTTATTTATGATACTTGCCGCTTGTGTTTCCCACAAAATGGCTGTTGTAGCATACTTGATTATATTTGCTGTTGTAATGGTAGTTGGTGCATTATTCTCAAAACCAAAAACATCTAGCATATCAAAAGATTAAGCTATCGTTAAATTACTCACAAACTATTGAAATCAATTTAAAAAAGAGATAAAATAACAGGTGGTTAAATAGATGGAAAAATGGAGTTATATAGACGAGCTTTATTACCCTTTTTCCAAAATTATAGACTAAACCATTTTATAAATAAATTTTAGATTTAGGAGCGTGAACTCATGGGCATGATGAACAAAAAGACAATCGAGGATATCGATGTTGCTGGTAAAAGAGTCATCGTTAGAGTTGACTTTAATGTACCATTGGATGCTGACAAAAACATTACAGATGACAAGAGAATAGTGGGAGCTCTTCCTACTATTAAATACCTTGTGGACAAGGGTGCTAAAACTATATTGGTATCTCACCTTGGAAGACCAAAGGAAGGTCCAGAGGAAAAGTACAGCATGAAGCCAACAGCGGTTAGACTTGGTGAATTGCTTGGTAAAGAAGTAATAATGGCTAAGGACGTAATCGGAGAGGATGCAAAGGCAAAAGCTGCTGCACTCAAGGATGGAGAAGTTCTTATGCTTGAGAACGTTAGATTCCATAAAGAAGAAACAAAGAACAATCCAGAGTTTGCAAAGGAACTTGCAAGCATGGCAGAAATTTTCGTAAATGACGCATTTGGTACTGCACATAGAGCACACGCTTCAACAGCAGGACTTGCTGATTACTTACCAGCAGTTTGCGGATTCCTTATCAAGAAAGAAATCGAATTTATGGGCAAGGCACTTGCTAACCCAGAAAGACCTTTCGTAGCAATCCTTGGTGGTGCCAAGGTATCAGACAAGATCGCAGTTATTGAAAACCTTATTGAAAAGGTTGACTCTCTTATAATCGGTGGTGGAATGGCGTACACCTTCTTGAAGGCTAAGGGTTACCACATCGGAAATTCAATTTGTGAAGAAGACAAGATTGAGCTTGCAAAGTCCCTTATGGAAAAGGCTGAAGCTAAGGGCGTTAAGCTAATGCTTCCTATCGGTAGCATGGTTGCTCAGGAATTCAAGAATGATACTGAAATCAAGTATGTTCCATCTGATGACATGCCAGATGGATGGATGGGTATGGATATCGGTTCATTAACTATAGAAAAATTCTCAAAGGAAATTAGAAAGGCAAAGACAGTTATCTGGAACGGACCTATGGGAGTATTTGAATTCCCTAACTTTGCTACAGGGACAAAGGAAATTGCTAGAGCAGTTGCTGAGTCAGGCGCTCTTTCAATAGTTGGCGGTGGAGATTCAGCTGCTGCGGTTGAACAACTCGGATACGCTGACAAAATAACTCATATTTCAACTGGCGGTGGAGCTTCCCTTGAATACCTAGAAGGAAAGATTCTCCCAGGTATAGCTTGTCTAATGGACAAGAACCCAAGAAAGACTATTGCAGCTGGAAACTAGAAGATGAACAAGACTGCAACAGAAGCTGTTGCTTTCATCAATGAGCTCAAGCCAAAGGTAGCTGACGCTGAGAATGAAGTAGTAGTTGGCGTTCCATTTATTTGCTTACCTGCAGTTGTTGAAGCTTGTAAGGGTTCAAACATAAAGGTTGCTGCACAGAATATGCATTGGGAAGAAAAGGGTGCTTATACTGGTGAAGTTTCAGGTCCAATGCTTGCTGACCTTGGAGTTGACTATGTAATTATCGGTCACTCAGAGAGAAGAGAATATTTTGGTGAAACAAATGAAATGATTAACAAGAAGGCTCATGCAATATTTAAGTATGGCATGACTCCTATTATCTGCTGTGGTGAAACTCTCACTCAGAGAGAACAGGGCGTAACTGCTGATCATATCAGATATCAGATCAAGGTTGCTCTGCTTGGCTTAAGCGATGAACAGGTTAAGAAGTCTGTTATAGCATATGAACCAATTTGGGCTATAGGCACTGGTAAGACTGCTACAAACGAACAGGCAAATGAAGTTTGTACAATTATCAGAGAGCTTGTTCAAGAATTATATGGCGAAGAAGTTGCTCAACACGTTAGAATTCAGTACGGCGGTAGCGTAAATGCTGCAAACGCAAAAGACTTGTTTGCAATGTCCGATATTGATGGTGGACTTGTTGGCGGAGCGAGCCTCAAATCAGATGACTTTGCTGTAATTGCTAAAGCATAATTGATATCAAGCATTTAAGTGTAGTTGCAAGATATCAAGAATGTAGAGCATAATTATAGTAATATATCATGGATATGCAGATTATCAATTAATCAGTCATATATAGATAATTAATTGATAATGCTGATAAGCAAGACTTTATTAATATATTAGTTTATTCTGACCCTCCGGTTAGTTCTGGGGGGTCAGTTTTTAAATAGTTTGCAATACTTAAGGAGGTAAATAATGGAAAAAAGACTAGTTACATTGATGATTCTAGATGGCTATGGCAAAAACCCTAAGATGGAGGGAAATGCAATAGAGGCTGCAAATACTCCAAATCTTGACAGCTACATGGCTAACTATACAAATACTCTTATTCACACTAGTGGTATGGCAGTTGGTCTTCCTAAAGGGCAGATGGGCAACTCTGAGGTTGGACATACCAACATTGGAGCTGGTAGAATTGTGTATCAGGAGCTTACCCGTATAACAAAATCTATTGAAGATGGTGACTTCTTCGACAAAGAAGAATTTTTGGCAGCGGTTGAAAACTGCAAAAAGCACGGAACAAAGCTTCATTTATTTGGTCTTTTGTCTGATGGCGGAGTTCATAGCCACAATTCACATCTATATGGACTTGTTGAAATGGCAAAGAAAAATGGATTGAGGGATGTATTTATTCATTGCTTCTATGATGGAAGAGACGTTCCACCTGATAGCTCAAAGGTATACACTGAGGAGCTGGAAGCTAAACTGAAGGAAATTGGTGTTGGTAAAATAGCATCTGTTATGGGAAGATATTACTCAATGGATAGAGATAATCGTTGGGAAAGAGTTCAACAGGCATATGATGCAATGGTACTGGGAAAGGGTCTGACAGCATGCTGTGCAGTAAAGGCTGTTGAAGAATCCTTTGCAAGATCAGAGTATGATGAGTTCGTAAAGCCTACTGTTATTGTAGAAGATGGTAAGCCGGTAGCTACAATTGGTGCAAATGACTCAGTAATATTCTTCAACTTCAGACCAGATAGAGCAAGAGAAATAACCAGAACTTTTGTAGACCCTGACTTTAATGGCTTTGAAAGAGGAAATGGGTTCTTCCCACTCTATTTTGTATGTATGACACAGTATGACAAGACTATGCCAAACGTAGTTGTTGCATTTAAGCCACAAACCTTAGAAAATACATTTGGTGAATATATCAGCAGAAAAGGCTTGAGACAGCTTAGAATAGCTGAGACTGAAAAGTATGCTCACGTAACCTTCTTTTTCAACGGTGGAGTTGAAACTCAGTATGAGGGTGAAGACAGAGCACTTATTCCTTCACCCAGGGTTGCAACATACGATCTTAAGCCAGAAATGAGCGCATATGAAGTTGCGGAAGAAGCTGTTAAGAGAATCAACTCAAAGGAGTATGATGTAATAATACTCAACTTCGCAAACTGTGACATGGTTGGTCATACAGGCGTGTTTGATGCTGCAAAGGCTGCTGTTGAAGCAGTGGATGAATGTGCTGGTAAGGTTGTTGAAGCTGTTAAAGCACAAAATGGCGTGGTGCTAATCACTGCTGACCATGGTAATGCTGAGCAGATGATTGACTATGAAAATGGCGGAGCATTTACTGCACATACTACCTTTGACGTTCCTCTGATAGGAATAGGCTTAGGGGATGCAAAGCTAAAGAGCGGTAAGCTAGCTGACCTTGCACCAACAATACTTGACATACTTGGAATTGAAAAGCCTGAAGAGATGAGCGGAGAAAGTCTTTTGGATAAGTAAATTATGAAATAGTTCATTCGTTTATAACTTCTATTAAACCTAGATATGGAAATATGTGTAGTATAGAAAATATAGTCGTGGCAAATGTCAATAAACTGATAAAGCTACGGCTATTTTTTTGTACTAACGAAGGCAGAGAGAACTATTATACTAAAAGACTCCATAAAAGTACCGAAGCTAGCTGCATATAATATGTTTAAAAGTACTTTTGTAACAAATAAGGACAAATATGTTATAATTTTATGGTAATATATTCAAACAACACATTAAGGTAATGACTATAAATATATATGGTGAGGAGTATTTTATGATTTATAATGAGGAATTTATAATAGTTAAAGTATTGAGGGATAGTAGAGAAATTATAGAAAGAATAGTGGAGAGCATAAATAAATCAGAAGAAAAATATTATAACATTGTAGACTTAGATCAAAATTGTATTAAGCATTTAACTGCCTTGTCAGAATTGAACGTTGTATTTGTCCTTTTTGAAAATATGGACGAAAAGTATAAACCATATGAGATTTTTGTGGGAAAAGGATGTTTTATAGAATCCCCAAGGGTACCAGGTAATTATAATTTAAAGTATATAATAGAATATAGATCGCAATCAAAACTTGTAATTGATAATTTTGTATATAGTGCTGGAATAGATTTAAAAGATGATTTTAATAAAGGCTGTTATGTTATCACTGAAACCTCAATAGCTCTATATAGAAAACTACTTGACTCATTATCTAAAAGTAAAGAAGACTTTAGCTATAAGAAAGTTTATAAGGCTCATTCTAATGATCCAATAGGAAAGTTGAGTCAAAAGAATAGTGACTGTATTAGACCTTTCCACTCCCAAAATAAAGACTTTAAAGAACAAAGGGCTGAATTTCAACGGGATCGAGAGAGAATACTACACTCTAAAGCTTTTAGACGGTTAGTAGATAAGGCTCAAATATTCACATCTAAAAAAGGTGATCACTTTAGAACAAGAATGACTCATACGCTTGAAGTAACTCAAATTTCTAGAGGAATTGCACGGTTGCTAAATCTAAATGAGGATCTAACTGAAGCAATAGCATTGGCTCATGATTTAGGACATACCCCCTTTGGCCATCAAGGAGAAAGAACGCTGCAAATGCTACTGGATAAAGAGATTAAAAGGTTGCCAAAAGCTATGCAAGAAAGCAGGAGATTCAAACATAACTTTCATGGGGTAAGAGTACTTACATTTTTAGAAGAAAAATATATTGGCTTCGAGGGTTTAAATTTATCATATCAAGTGTTAGAAGGTGTTCTTAAACATACGAAATGTTGTCCCAAAGGTATAAAATGTGTTAAAGATTCGTGCGATCATTATTGTGTAATAATGGAGGACTTTATTATAAATGGGAATAAAGATATGTTATTTTTACAGTATAAGTATCCAACTACGCTAGAAGGGCAAATTGTAAGAATTGCAGATGAAATTGCACAACGTGGACATGATTTAGATGATGCTTTTGCATCAAAGCTTTTGTCTTATGCTGAATTTGAGGAGATATGTAGAATTAAGAAGTTGGGGCCATTAAAGGAATTAACAAAAATAGTGAGAGAAAAGGCTGATCAACAAGACATGGAAGGATTCTACTTTATAGATCAACATAATGTTATTAGGGCAGAGTTAGTATCCTCAATAATAGGATATCTAATTAAAGATGTTGTACAGAATTCTCTCCAAAAGATAGAAGAATATGATGATAGTGATAGGTTATTCTTAGAAGATACTAGAATTAAGGATTTGGTAATTGATTTTAGTCCAAATACTAAATTCATCGTAGAATATTTGGAGAGTGAAATTTCAAAAAAAGTTATTAATAGCTATGATGTTGTAATGTTCGATGATACAAGTGAAAAAATAATAATAACTCTTTTTAAGGCGTACTTGAATTCCCCTAAACTGCTTCCTGATAGCGCATTAAGACGTTTGTTTAAGGAATTTAAAAGGAAAAAGCTTGATGTTATCGATTTTCGTGATAGTGAAATTTCGTTAATATCTAGTGAGTTAGAACGTATAAAAGAATATACATTTAACCCAGCAAATGAGTTGGACAAAGAAGACAATATTTATGCTCAAAAATTTGATCTGCTGCTACATTGTATAATAGATCATATTTCAGGCATGACGGATAACTTTGCGACAAATGAATACCATAAAATAATTGGAATTTGAGATGAGTATAGAAATATTAAAAAGTAATAAATTTTTTGTGTAGGGGGCCTGGTTTTGGGGTAATATAAAAATTATATGGAATATTTAGAATAGTATGCATTGGAAATAATTTTACAATTGTTTTTTTCTATAATATTCTAGAATTGAATGCTGGTTAATAAGAAGGGAGATAATTATGAAGCAATATGTTGCTATTGAGAGTGTTTTTGCACGTGAAATTATAGATTCCAGAGGGAATCCGACTGTTGAGGTAGAGGTAATTGCAGAAGGTGGCTATATTGGCCGAGCTTCTGTTCCATCAGGTGCTTCTACTGGAGCATTTGAGGCTATAGAGCTAAGAGATGGTGACAAGGATCGTTACCTGGGTAAAGGGGTTCAAAATGCGGTTAATAACGTAAATGATATTATTGCTGCTGAAGTTGAAGGCATGAATGTTTTTGATCAGGCAGCAATTGATACGCTCATGATTGAACTAGACGGTACTCCAAATAAAGAAAAATTAGGTGCAAATGCCATACTGGGTGTGTCCCTTGCAACTGCAAAGGCTGCAGCTGAAGCATTAGGACTTGGCTTGTATCAGTACATTGGTGGAGTTAATGCAAAAACTCTCCCTGTTCCAATGATGAACATTATAAATGGCGGAAAGCATGCTGACAACAGTGTTAATATACAGGAATTCATGATAATGCCAGTAGGTGCAAAGAGCTTTAAAGAAGCACTTCGCATGTGTGCAGAAGTTTTTCACAATTTGAAAAAGGTACTGTCATCTAAGGGGCTGAGTACTGCTGTAGGAGATGAAGGTGGATTTGCACCAAATCTTGAAACAGATGAACAAGCAATACAGGTTATTCTTGAAGCTGTTCAAAAGGCTGGATATAAGCCTGGAGACGATTTCAGAATTGCTATTGATGCTGCTGCAACAGAGATGTATCAAGAAGATGGAACCTACTTCTTCTGGAAAACCAATATCAGAAAGACTAGAGAAGAAATGGTTGACTATTGGGCTGACCTTGCAAACAAGTATCCTATTATTTCTCTTGAGGACGGCGTATCAGAAGAGGATTGGGAAGGTTGGAAGTTGCTGACTGAAAAACTAGGCAAGAAGATTCAGCTTGTTGGGGACGACCTTTTTGTTACTAATACAAAGAGACTATCAAAGGGTATTAATATGGGTGTTGCAAACTCAATTCTCATAAAGGTAAATCAGATAGGAACTCTCACTGAAACACTAGATGCTATCCAGATGGCAAATAGGGCTGGATATACAGCTGTTACCTCACATCGTTCAGGTGAAACTGAGGATGCAACAATTGCAGATATAGCTGTGGCAACAAATTCTGGTCAGATCAAAACTGGTGCGCCTTCACGTACAGACAGAGTTGCGAAATATAACCAACTTTTAAGGATTGAAGAGGAACTAGGGGAGATTGCAGAGTACCCAGGACTTAAGGCTTGGTTCAATCTAGAACAATAAAAAAAGTGAAGCTCTTATCTATAAGTAGCATAAGTTTTATCACTTAAATAGCAAAACTCTAATAAATGAAGCTTAAGCAGTTAATTGACTTTAAGCGTTGTAGTATAGCAAGGGCAGATTCCATCAGAATCTGTCCTTGTTTGCTTTATTAAGATATGTTTTATTATCAAATAAATACCATAAGCTGTTATACTTCCAATGATGTTTAATATCATATCAACTATAACAAACAATAAAAATTTATTGTTTATCAATAAAATTATATTGCTTTTTAATAAACATGCTGTTATAATTTGGAGTGTATAGTAACTATGTAATAGGTGAGTATCTATCAGTAACTATAGAGTATCTATATTGAGCTTGTGTAGTAACTATGAGCTAGTAATTACATAACTATAAATTTTATTAAATTTTATATGGAGGTTTATGTATGTGGAACAAACCCAAATCGATCTTACTGTCATTTATTTTGGTTAGAGTGCTTTTTTTGCTAGCTGTGGCATCTATCTTTACACTTCCGTGGCTAATCAGCTTATATATTAACTACACTGGAAAAAGTACGGTTTTTTTAACGCCATTGCTAATAACGCTTTATTCATGTTTGGTACCGGCGTTTGGGGTACTTATATGCCTTGACAGAATAATATTAAATATAAGAAAAGGTCTGGTCTTTGTGGCACGGAACGTACAATACCTTAGAATACTTTCTTGGTGCTGCTTCGTTGTTTCACTTATTTGTTTGGTATCGGGATATTATTATGTACTATTTCTACTAATCGGTTTTGCGGCTGCTTTTTTTGGACTTATATTGCGAGTGCTAAAAAATGTGTTTGCGCAGGCTGTTGAGTTGAAAGAAGAAAGTGATTTTACGGTTTAATTTAGGAGGACTAATATATGCCCATAATAGTTAATTTGGATGTTATAATGGCCAAACGCAAAATTTCATCTAATGAGCTGGCTGAGAAGATAGGAATAACTCAGGCAAATCTATCTATTCTCAAAACAAATAAAGCAAAGGCTATCCGATTCTCCACATTAGAAAAGATATGCGAAGTTCTGGAATGCCAGCCTAGTGATATCTTGGAATATGTGAAATAAAAGCAAGTTTTATACAATAGCTGGATATGGCTATTTACTAAATATGAATTAAGG
>JAEZFR010000468.1 GCA_023417285.1 Bacillota bacterium | reverse complement strand
ATTTACTGGACAGCTAGCACTTGGACAGGCGGGCTTCATGATGGTAGGTGCATATTCAACTGCAATATTTATTATGAGACTTAATGTTCCTCTATTTTTTGCTATTATTATGGGTGGACTGGTAACTGCAGTTTTCGGATTCATTATAGGATTCCCAACCCTTAGATTAAGGGGAGATTATTTAGCTATTACTACTTTGGGATTCGGAGAAATACTCAGAGTGGTTATTAATTACTTTGATGGGTTGACTGGAGGAGCTTCCGGTCTTAAGGATATTCCTGGATTTGATAACAATGATTACATGATGAATGAATTTCTTGGCTTTGTATGGTCTTTTGCTTTCTTATTTATCATAGTTATTGCTATCAGTAATTTAAAAAAGTCATCTACAGGAAGAGCAATTATTTCTATCAAGGAAGACGAGATTGCTGCTAATTCTATGGGAATCAATGTTGCGTATTACAAGATGTTTTCATTTGTATTTGCATCTTTTATTGCGGGTATAGGCGGTGGACTATATGCAATATTCAATGGCTACCTTACTCCGACAAACGCTGGATTTATGAGCTCTGTATACTTTGTAATATATGTAGTTTTTGGTGGATTGGGGAGTATTACGGGTACTATTATATCAACCTTCTTCCTTACATATTTACAGGACGCACTCCAGATAGTAGGGGACTACAGACTCGTTATTTTCCCACTGTTGCTTATAATCATTATGATATTCTGGCCACGAGGCATTATGGGAAACAAAGAGTTTTCAATTACTGACTTCGTGTGGAAACTGCTTCATGGCGAGCTTTTCAAAAAGAAAACAGACAAAACAGAAAAATCTAAAGATGAAGGGATGGTGAGTTAAATGTCAGTATTAGAGGCAAAGGGATTATCAATAGTTTTTGGCGGATTAAAGGCAGTTTCAAATTTTGATCTATCCATGCAGGAGGGGGAACTGGTAGGTCTTATAGGGCCTAATGGTGCAGGAAAAACCACAGTGTTTAATCTGCTTACTGGTGTTTATTTACCAACCACCGGTGAAATTCATCTTAAAAATAAAAGTATCAATAAAATGAAGCCTTATAAAATAACTCAGATGGGTATTGCTAGAACATTCCAAAACATTAGGCTCTTTAAGGAGCTTACTGTTATAGATAATGTTAGAATAGCACTTCATTTTAACAGTGGCTATAATGCATTCCACGGAATGTTGAGAACTAACAAGTACTTTAGGCAAGAAGACAAGATGCAGGAGAGAGCAAATGAGCTGCTTGCAATCTTTGGACTTAGTACTAAGTCTAATGAGCTGGCAAAAAACCTACCATATGGTGAACAAAGAAAGCTGGAAATAGTGAGGGCACTTGCTACTAACCCTTCTGTTTTGCTGTTAGATGAACCTGCAGCTGGAATGAACCCACAAGAAACGCATGACCTTATGAATTTGATAAAGTTCATAAAGGATAAATTTAGTCTTACTATACTACTAATAGAACATGACATGAGTCTTGTTATGGGTATTTGTGAGAGGATAGTTGTTCTAGATTACGGCCAGACCATTGCAATGGGAACACCAGAACAAATCAGCAAAAATGAGACAGTAATCAAGGCATATCTTGGAGAGGGGGAGAGCTTGGATGCTTAAGGTTGATGGAATAAATGTTTACTATGGCAATATTCACGCTCTTCATGACGTTAGCTTCTCGGTTAATGAGGGTGAAATAGTTACCTTGATTGGTGCAAATGGAGCAGGGAAGACAACAATTCTGAGAACTGTTTCTGGTATTATGCAGGCCAAATCAGGCACCATATCATTTAATAACGAAGTTATTTCAAAAATGAGCGCAAATAGTATTGTTAAAAATGGAATCAGTCAGGTTCCCGAAGGTAGAAGAATATTTGCTAACCTAACTGTCAAGGAGAACCTTGAAATGGGTGCTTATACAAGGAGGGACAAGGCAAATGTTAAGGACGACTATGAGATTGTTTTCTCACGCTTTCCAAGACTTAAGGAAAGAATCAGACAGATAGCAGGTACATTAAGTGGGGGAGAACAGCAGATGCTTGCCATGGGTAGGGCCCTTATGGCTAAACCCAAACTACTGCTTTTGGACGAACCTTCAATGGGATTGGCACCGTTATTTGTCAAGGAAATATTTACTATAATAAAAGACATTAATAAATCCGGCACAACTGTATTGCTTGTTGAACAGAATGCAAATATGGCTCTTTCGATTGCTAATCGTGCGTATGTAATTGAAACTGGTAGAATCACTCTATCAGGAAGTGCAGCTGAGTTGGCAAAGAGTGAGGATGTCAGAAAAGCATATTTAGGAGGATAAATATCTATACAACTGGCAGGAACTTATTTCATTGTATGGAATATTTAAAATAGTGTATATAATTAGGAGGTGCTTTTATGTATGTAAAAAATCGTATGACCTCAAATCCTTATATTGTTGCACCAGAGGATACTGTTAATGATACTATGATGCTTATGCGTCAAAAAAGAGTGAAAAGTCTTCCTGTAGTCAAAAATGGCAAGCTGGTAGGTATTGTTACCGAAAAACAGCTTGCAGAGATTACTCCGTCCCCTGCTACTACCCTTAGTGTATTTGAAGTAAGCTATTTATTATCAAAAACAAAGATTGAGACAATCATGACAAAGGAGGTTGTTACCATATCCTCCGATGATTTGCTTGAGCAAGCTTCTCTTTTGATGAGAAACCACAATGTGAGTTGCTTACCGGTTTTAGACAACAACAAGCTAGTAGGTATTATCTGCGAATCGGATATATTTGATTCCTTTATTGATATTATGGGGCTTAGAGATACGGGCACCAGGATTTCAATAGAAATCGCAGAGGATAAGCCAGGCATTGTTGCTGAGGTAGCAGGTATTATTGCTAAAAGCGGTATTAATATAACACATTTGGTACTTTACAGGAATGAGTTGATTATAAGAGTAAATACTTTAAATGTTGAGCAGGTTGAAAAGTCCCTTGCAGACAGAGGGTATACTATCAAATCTATTTTAAAAAGCGAGTAGAGCTTCGTAATAACCATATTCGGTTGGATTATTTAAGTATGCTATAAAATCTATTTTAAAAAGCGAATAGACAGTAGCTTACAATGAGGCTAGTATATGAACATAGCTGTTACACATAATGATATACAGGTACAATGCAACTTAATATTAAGGATGTTAATCATATAAGAAAGCTGGCATAGGTTATGCTGGCTTTTTTCTGTTAAGCAAGTCCCATTCTTTATAAATTTTTTGTAATAATAACTTTTTTCGGACATATATTTTATAGTGAAAAAAGAAACACTTATATAGTTTTATCTTAATTCACATTAGCATAATAAAGAGGAGGGCTTGCAGGTGGATAAATTCAACATATACCAGCAAATAGCTGAAAGAACTCAAGGGGACATTTACATTGGGATTGTAGGGCCTGTGAGGACTGGAAAATCTACATTTATAAAGAGATTTATGGACCTATTGGTAATACCAAACATTGAAAATTCTTACCAAAAGGAGCGAGCAAGAGATGAGCTTCCACAGAGTGCATCAGGAAAGACTATAATGACAACAGAGCCAAAATTTATTCCTAACGAAGCTGTAGAGGTAGTTATTAATGAAAATGTCCAACTTAAGGTTAGGATGATTGACTGTGTTGGCTATATGGTCAAGGGAGCTATGGGACATATGGAAAATAACGCTCCTAGAATGGTTTCAACACCTTGGTATGACTATCAAATTCCATTTGAAGACGCAGCAGAAATTGGTACAAGAAAGGTAATAAACGAACATTCAACCATAGGTATAGTTATTACTACCGATGGGAGCATAGCAGATATTTCAAGAGAAGATTATTCAGATGCTGAGAAAAGGGTCATAACTGAATTAAAAGCAATTAATAAACCGTTTGTTATAGTTATTAACTCAACTAGACCAAGAGATTCTGATACACTTAAACTTAGAGAAGAACTAGAGGCAAAATACGGGGTATCGACAATTATTCTTGATTGTTTACAGATGAGAGCAGAAGATATTGACTCAGTGGTTGAAAAGCTACTCTATGAGTTCCCTATAGCTGAAATAGGAATTAATATTCCAAAGTGGGTTGAAGCACTAGAAGATACGCATTGGTTAAAAACTGATATGATAGGTTGTATAAAGGATACCTTCCGCTCTGTGAATAGGCTCAGAGAAGTAAAATCAGTTATGGGTAGCTTTGAGAATTATGATTTTATTAAAAAGGCAAGTATTGATAGAATCAGCCTTGGAGAAGGGGTTATTTCTGTTGATATATCAACTGCTGATGGTCTGCTATACAGGATTCTGAGTGAAGAATCAGGTATGGAAATTGAAGGAGAGCACAAACTTGTTGGTCTTATTAAGAATCTAGCTAGAATAAAGAAGGAATATGAGAGAGTTGAATACGCCCTTCATGAAGTCAAGATTAAAGGATATGGAATGGTATCTCCTCAGTTAGATGAATTAACCCTTGAAGAGCCTGAAATTATTAAGCAAGGTAATAAATTCGGAGTAAAACTAAGAGCCTCAGCACCATCAATACATATGATTAGGGCTGATATTGAAACAGAAATTGCTCCGTTAGTTGGTACTGAGAAGCAATCTGAAGAACTAGTTACGTACCTGCTAAGAGAGTTTGAAAATGATACTGCTAAGCTTTGGGAATCCAATATATTCGGCAAGTCATTGCATGAATTGGTAAATGAAGGCTTGCAGAATAAACTTTTCAGAATGCCAGAGGACGCACAGCTTAAACTCCAGGAAACATTACAGAAGATTATTAACGAGGGTAGCGGCGGATTGATTTGTATTATACTATAATACTATTATCATAAAATAATATTGTAGCTATAAAGTACATATACTTTTATGGTCTAGAGGAAAATTTTCAAAATAGTTAATTTAGGGCTAACCGATAGAAGACTGCAAACGGCAGATAGATAGAACTGTTTGCTATAAGCTTTACATCGGTTAGCCTTTTGGTTTTATTCAGATAAGCCTCATGGCTTTATGTGGACAAGCCTTTTGGATTAAGAGCAAAATCTTCATGTAGTTAAATCTATTATTAGTAATAAATTAATTACTGGTATTTACCGGAGGAAGAAATTTACTTAGCGGAACATATAGTATGCCTACAATTACAACAGTTATAATAAATTCCGGCAACATAAATGCTCCATTGTAAAGGAGAGAATATAGCCAGGCATTCATACCTTCAGGAACAAAAGAGGCCCAGAGTATTATACCTGAAACAAAATGGAAAACAAATCGTGTTGCGGTTGCAACAGTAACACCAATAAGGTTTACAAAAATATTTTTTTTGAAAAAACCAGATAAGCCGATACTTGCAAAAGGTAATAGGTAGTCGAGCAAGATACTGAGTGGATGAAATGAATACTTTGCACCTAAAAGGAATTGCAAAATACCATAGGTCAAACCTACAATTAGTCCATTCTTACCGCCCCACCTTAATGAAAAGATAATAATAGGGACCATACTTCCGAGGGTAATTGAGCCCCCATTGTAACTCTGGAATATCACGACATAACTTAGAATCTGTGCTAGGGCAATCATTAGCCCTGCCTCCACCAACATTTTGGTAGACATTTTTTTCATAATAAATACCTCCTAAGAAAATAAAAAATGTCATACCTGTTTGGAATATATGCAGCATGACATAGTCATTTTCCTACGCTGGCATTACCCAGATCAGGTATAAGGGTTTAAGCAACTATGCTAATCTCAGCCGATTCAATTATCAGCTCCCCTGGTAATTCATTTGTTGTTCTGAATTATAGCAAATAATGGCTGGATAAGTCAACACCTAATTTTAATATATATCTAGCATGATTTTTAATATATATCTAGCATAATTCTTAATATATATTTAACTGTAATTTTTAAATTATAAACCGAACAAGTGTTTGCATTTTTACAAATATTTGATATAATTACATAGAGGTTTTTTACAGAATATTGTAAACAATATTATTTTGGAAGGCATTGAAAGGATATACAAATAATGATAAAGGACAACATTCTTATAAAAGGAGCCAGGGAACATAACCTGAAGAATATTGATATTGAGATACCCAGGGACAAATTTGTTGTTATTACTGGAC
>JAEZFR010000445.1 GCA_023417285.1 Bacillota bacterium | reverse complement strand
ATCATACTCTAGAGCTTTCATTATTTATGATTGATTTCTAGCTTATTTATTCAAAAAGCAAAAACCTCCAAATTAATGTATTTAATAACATCGATTTGAAGGTTTATATACAACTAAGAATATTTTTACTTTAAATTTTAACTGCATTATCCTCGATTATCGCTTCAGAAATATTGCAACAGTGGTCAGCTATTCTTTCAACGTTGTGCACTAGTTCTATTAACATTATAGTAGCCTCAGGATTGGAGAGACCGTCATTGAGCTTAGCTATATGGCTAAATCTCATACTGTCTTCAAGGTCATCAATATCGTCCTCGTACTCTTCTACTTTTTTTGCCAAGCTAATATCGTTTGCCTCAAGTGCTGCGATTGTGGTCTCAACCATGGCAGTCAATTTCATGAATGCCTCCTCTATATCCTTAAAGGCCTGCTCGGAAAACTCAATATTTTTTTCTGCCTTTGTTGTTGCCAGTTCGCTTATATTTTGACAGTGATCACCTATTCTTTCAATATCACTGGCGACATGCATTAACCCTGCTAGTCGTATTGACTGCCTATCTGTCAATGATTCCACTGAGAGCATTGCAGATAGATATCTTGTAATTTCTGCTTGCAGCATATCAACAATATCTTCAATCTCATCTACCTTTGCAGCTGCCTCCTTACTATTGTTAATGAATGCTGCTTTGGCTGAAATCATCATTTCCTTTGACATTTCCGCCATTCTTGATAATTCCTTTGTTGCTAAATTCATAGCTAATGCAGCATTAGATAGTATATTATTATCAAGGTATACAACCCTATTTTCATATGGAGTATCATCCGAGCCTCTAATTATCCAAGTTACAACCTTAGCGAGCACACCAATCATTGGTAACCATAAAATCGTATTTGTAACATTAAATAAAGTGTGCGCATTTGCTATTTGCCTCGAAATAACTTCAACTTCAGGTCCCTTAGGTGATATGAACTCAACTATTTTTGCAAAGGTTGGAACAAACCATATAAATATCAATGTTCCCGAAATATTAAAAATCGAATGAACTAACGCTGTTCTTTTAGCTTCTTTTTTAGCACCGATGCATGCCAGTACAGAAGTTATAGTTGTACCAATATTATCACCGAATAGAATTGGTATGGCTGTTGTAAGACTCAGCAAAGCAGATACTCCATCCGGACCCGGTTGAGAAGCAAGATTTTGCAAAACCGCGATAGTTGCGCTACTACTCTGAACAATAACCGTCATAGCAGTACCCACTAATACACCTAGAACTGGAAGCTCACTGAGGTGTAAAATCATCCTCTCAAAAACTGGACTTTGGGCCAATGGCTTCATAAGCTGTGACATTGTATTAAGTCCCACAAATAGAAGTCCAAACCCAAAAATAGTTTGTCCAATATATTTTACAATCTTCTTATTGATAAAGAAATAGAGTATGAACCCAATTGCAACGAATAAATAAACATAATCGCCAATATTAAATGCTATAAGCTGCGCAGTAATAGTAGTTCCTATATTTGCACCCATTATAACACCTATTGACTGTCTTAAGGTCATTAATCCAGCACTTACAAAGCCCACTATCATAACAGTCGTAGCACTGCTGCTTTGTAATACCGCAGTAACTAGTGCTCCCATAAGTACCGCTATCACAGGATTTTTGGTAAGTACGGCCAAAATTCTCCTCATTTTTTCCCCGGCGACCTTTTTGAGACCATCGCTCATAAAATTCATACCAAAGATAAATATTCCAACTCCGCCTAACAGTCCAAATATTATTTTAATATTTTCTGCCATTGTTGTTTTTCTCCTGATTCTGACATATGTTTACACAAAATATTATTTTTTTTACAATTTCATAATATTATATTATTAAAAAAAAAAGAAGACCAAAACATGGTATGGTCTCCTTTTCGTTAAAGTTTCACAGATTATTATTTAATTATTTATCTACTTTTGTTGAAGTTTTCCTAGAACAGCCAGTTTTTTTAGTAACTTTTTCCTTGACTACTTTTTCACTGGTTGTCTTCTTTGTAGCAGGCTTTGATGCACGTTTCTTTGAAATTTTAAAAGAGTAATTTTGACCAGAATTATTATCCCAGTTGTCAGCATTATCCTTAAAGCATATATTCATCATAGGATATTCCAATATTTCGATTTCAGCAGAAAACATTCCTTCGTCTGCTTGCATTAACACATAAGTGCTTTCATCCCAGTTATCTCCATAACCGACGTGCATAATTATTTGTTCTGCTCCGCATTTTGCTAGAAGCCCGAAGTATTCAACCTTTACTTTGTCCTTTGAATAAATCGTCTTCTTGGATAATTGTACTCCATTCTGTTCAAAAGAATTATTTACAGCCATTATGTCCTCCCTCTTGTCAAAAAAATCAATATACTGTAATATGTTTCCCTCTGAATTATACCACACAACCATTATTAGTCAAGACTTGTGCCTTTAAGTATATTAATATAGTCCTTAAAAGTATCCCTATATTGAAGAAAGAATTAGTCTCTCTAACGTAGGATTAATGTTCAAAAGGGCTTTTATTTTTTTATACTCTTCTAACATTGTCTTGTTAACCCCTCCTACCTTTTGAGCCCTAATCATAAGGTTTTTAGGGGTTTCCAAGGGCGACACATATTCTACTATAGATGCTTTATATCCCATGCATTCCAGTAGCAATAAACGAATTCCATCTGTCAGTACGTCCGCCATTCTAGCTTTAAGAACACCATGCTTAGTAATTTCTGACATTTCCCTAAACGAGTACTGTGATAGAATCTCCTTTTGACAGCAGGGTACCATTACAAGTGCCTTGGCATTATTGTTGATGGCAAAGGCTATAGCTTCATCAGTAGCTGTATCACATGCATGCAGGCTAATCACCAGATGTGTATCACCTTCAGGTCTATAATTTCTTATATCAGTTACCTTAAATTGCATGTTTTTATAGTTTAATTTTTCTGCAATAGCATTAGATGCATCAATAACTGTCTTTGAAATGTCAAGACCAGTAAAATGGCAGTTCTTCTTGAGGACCTCTTTAATATAGTAATTTAATACAAAGGAAAGATATGACTTGCCACAACCACAATCAACGATATTCAAGCTACCATTCTTCTCTGCTAGGCTTCTAAGCAATTCATCAATCAACTCAATAAAATGGTCTATCTGATTATATTTCCTAATCATATCATTCTTGACTTTTCCATTTTCAGCTAGTATTCCAATAGCTTTAAGTACATCATCAGCAGGTCCAACCTTGATATAATAATCCCTGTTTGAAATGTGAGAAGTCTCGTTATGTCCCTGGCAATTCTCAGAAATACTACTCTCTTTTGTCCTCATCTTCACATTCTTGTCATCAGCATTAATAATAATTGTTGTTCCTCTTTCCTCATATACCAGCTCAAGTGCTTCATACCCTTCTGCTATCTTTGAAATTCTTGCAGAAAGCCACGATATTTCCATCTTGTCTTTCCTGCCATTATAGCTAACAATAATCTTGTCATCGCTGAGGGATATAGTGGCACCATAATTCTTTGTACCTGATTTAAAGGAAATATTAATTACTTTGAAAAAATCCTTGTTATCAATAATTCGTTGCTCTATACCAGTTAAGAATAAGGATAATTTCTGGATAGACTGCTTGTTCATATGTTTTTGTTCCTTCCTTCAAATATATTTTAGATAGTTGTGTACTCCAACTCCAAATACGCATTTATTCATAAAACACAATTAGCTCTAACAACTAATTATTCTTCTGTACAGAGCTTTTAAGCAGCTCTAGCTCTTCGTCCGTAAGCTCTCTACATTCTCCAAGCTCGAGCCTACTATCAAGCAGCAACTTTCCCATCGATAACCGCTTCAAATAAACCACCTTTTTCCCTACTGCTTCAAACATTCTCTTTACCTGATGAAATTTACCTTCTGTAATCTTTAGCTCAATCTCGGAAATATCACCCGATTTTAATATCTTGAGCTTTGCAGGTAAGGTCTTATACCCATCGTCAAGCAC
>JAEZFR010000393.1 GCA_023417285.1 Bacillota bacterium | reverse complement strand
GTAAGCGCTTAATCTTGGGGTGCCTTGTTTGAATCTTTATGACACCAGGATGGCAATTCGGGTGACCATGGAAGAAAAGATGTCAGAGATTCTTGAGTTAATTTATTCAAGTCCGGTAATTTTGACAGTAGATACACCAAATACATATATGGATTGAGTTGATTTGCTTTAGCTGATTCGATCATGCTGTATACAATGGCGCTGGCTTTGGCTCCACGGGTCGTATCGGCAAAAAGCCAGTTCTTCCGACCTGTGACATAAGGCCTGATGGCATTTTCAGCACGGTTATTGGAAATTTCAATGCGCCCATCCAGCATAAAATTAATCAGAGTTTCCTTTTGATTTAACGCATAGGTAACTGCTTTTCCCAGATTTGAGTTTTGGAGAGGATTTAAATGCGACACCCATTGCCAGAACTCATCAAGAAGAGGTTTTGCATTTGTTTGCCGTTCTTGGTGCCGATTCTCAAAGGATAATTCTATCCATTTCTTTTCCATGGTAAATAAGCGGTTACAGTAATCATATCCAATAGCTGCCTTGGAGCTTTTGTTATCTGCTCCATTAGGAATTGCTTCTTCAAATTTGCGCTGTAAATGAGCCCAACATCCACAATGTATGACATTAGGTACTGCATTGTAACCACTGTAGCCATCTGTTTGAAGATAACCTGAAAACCCTTCCAGAAACCGTCTGGCGTGCTGACCGGATCGCGTAGGCTGGTATTCAAACAAAACCGCCGGAGTCGGACTTTGACCGGAAGTGTAGACCCACATTCGTGATTCGGTGGTTGCTTTCCGTCCCGGCTCTTTCAATACCTGCAGGACGGTTTCGTCCGCATGTATCAACGGTTCGGTCACCAGATTTTTCTTAATAGCATCATACATTGGTTCGAGCCATTCATGACTTGGACGTATAATCCAATTGGCCAGAGTAGCTCTGGAAAGTTTCACTCCTTGGTTGGCCCAGTCCTTTTCCTGTCGGTATAAAGGCATTCCATTTGCATATTTTTGATACATTACATAAGCTACGGTTGAGGCAGAAGCAAGGCTGCGCTTCATAACAGGTTTTGGGACAGGAGCTTTGACAATATTGGCTTCGCAAGTCTCCTTCTCACATTCCTTGCATACATAATTAAAACGAATATATCTCAATATGCGTACCTGGGCAGGGATAATCTCCAGTTCGTCCCGGACATATTCCTTTCCGAGATATCTCAGATCGGCGTTGCAAATGTTACAGGTGCGTTTATCTTTATCCAGATCACAAACGACTTCCACCACTGGTACCGTTTCTGCCAGTTCTTCCTTGGTTCTCTTAGGTTTTCTGGCATGTGCTGCCACAATTGTCTGCACGGTGGGTTCTTCTGCCTTGTTGCCGGCTTCGACCTCTGCCTCATTGAATAAGGATAGCTGACTGCTGTCTTCATCAAAAACATAACGCCGCTTTTCACTGGATTGGCCATATAAAGCTTTTTGAGATTTAATAAGAAGCTCAGTAAGTTGTTCAATACGAACTTGCTGGTTTTCTACTGTTTTTTCCAACGAGGAAACATATTCAATTTGATTGGGCGAAAGCCCTGTAATATCAATCTTTTGCATAAGTTAATTATACCATTATTGGACTGAAATTTCCAACTGAAATACAGTAGAACCCACACTTTTCAGCACATTTTATCAATAGATATCACCCTGTTTCGCTTCCCGGATTGCCTTAGGTTGATCAATCGCCAAGCCATCCATAAGCCACCGAAATTCCTGCATTGTAAGACATCTTGCCTGCTCTGGTGTCCGAGGCCATTTGAAGCTCCCGTTCTCCAACCGCTTGTACAGCAGGACAAAACCGTCCCCTTCCCAATAGAGAGCTTTTAACCGATCCCTTCTTTTGCCGCAGAACAAAAACAAGCTCTGTGAAAACGGATCCATACCAAAAGTTCCCTTTATTATCGCAGCGAATCCGTCGATTGACTTGCGCATATCAGAGTAACCACATACAATGTAAATGTCTTCTGCTTTTGAAATATCGCCTAACATATGATTTTCAATGCCGACAGAACTGCCGCAATTGTATCTTTGGAAGTTCCATCAGGGATATCTATAGAAACGGAATTAATATGAATTGTAACTGCTGCTGTCTGCCGGAAAGATACGGGTACAATCTGCTGCCCTTTACTTTGAAGCTCAAGAGGCCCATTTTCGATTGCCAGAGTGCGGATTCTGCGTAACCAATAGTAATATGATTTAATATTTACATTGTTCTGATTACACCAACTGACAGCCGTCATTCCACTGGCTTGGCACGTCTGGACTATCTGAGTCCACTGCTTGAGTCTAAATTCAGTTTTAGTATCTGTTATTTTATCCATTTTGGGGATAGCCTCCTTGGTGATTTTAGACTTTTTAGACAAAGTCGAAAAACTCTAAAAAGTCTAAAGACTATTTAAAAGGATTATCCCATACGAATGGATAAACTACTACGCACCCCAAGATTAAGCGCTTACATTGTAACAGAGGTAATTTGATGTATAAAAGACTAATAATGAATAAACAGTTGCGTATGTCTCAAGGAGCTCATCAGAACAAGTAAATCGGGTGTATTTCTTTGTTTTGGATATAACCTTAGGATTACTCTGAATTCTCAGTACTATAATAGTTGAATCACTTTTAGTTATCCTGTTATTAAGATACCATTTAATTTCATTAGAAGTATTTCTATAGTTGACATCTAAGATATCTATATATGGAAACATCGCGAAATCACTACTTCTCCATGCGTTATTTAAATGTGACATTACATAGAACCAAGTTGATGCATAGGTGCATGTACCATGGTCAAGGATCTCATTCACAGCTGTTTCAATATGCATATAATAATCATTACAGTAATTAAATAGCTTGCTATACTCTCTGAAGCTATAGGCCTCAGGTAATATATTATCAGGGTTTTCTTTTTTTGTCGTAGGTATTTTTAATTCAGCAATACGGTACTTTGGCTTAATTCCTTTATCAGCATACTCAATGGTTGCATACTTAAAAAATCCTATCAGGATACTGGAATATGTTATGGAACCAATACTATTAAAACTACGGTTTATAATACCCGTCTGTAGGTCACTTATTTCTGTAATTTTATTTTCCTGGAATATGTTTATCAAGATATTCAGTGTTTTTATGTATTGATTTATCATGGAATTTAGGCCTTTTTCAGAGCGTTGCTGAACTGATAACTGCAGCCTTACATATCCATCCCATATTTCTGATGATAAAGGCGATATACGTTCTAAAGTTTCTTTTAGCCCCAATGGCTCTAGTCTTGTTGTATAAGTCTGATAAGGTACTTTACAGGATACATTATTGTCAACTTTTACATCATACTGCGTATTTCGAGGAACATGAAAGAACTCCCTCAAGTTATGCACATCTTCTTTTCGGTAAGCTCTATCATTTGTTAAATGCTTACTTTCAGACATATGCATGATGTAATCAGGTGTCGTATATACACTAATTGTCTTTAAGATTTCATTATCTTTTTCGGATAAACTTTCAATATTAATGTTTAAAATTTTAGGAATGTCATCTTCCAAGACATAATTTTCTTGGTGAAATTTTTGAATATTAATTAATTTTATAACTGTATCTCTCTTACAATAGGCATTAGAGCTATCTGCATATAGAGAATGTGTCTGATTAAGTTTATTTAGTCCATTATGAATATGTAACAAATGAACAGCCAATATGCTTGGTATTTTCGAAGGAAGCATGTTTAAATTTCCTTGAACTTCAGCTGCTGTTAGTAAAGTATCACAATTAGCGCTCTCATTATACACATCATCCAAAAGCTTTTGTGGGATTTTTTTAATAAAATAAAAACCCTTATTATTCTCTGGCATCAGGAAATAAAACATTGCCGGCGGTGCAACTATTTCTACAGCTAACTTTTGCATTGGATGGCTCTCATGAAGCAAATAATATAATTTCTTTACTGGTATATATTCCTCTAAAAAGTCAGCTATATTGCTTCTCAACGTGAGTATCTCTTCAGGTATAAAGTACAGATTTCCGCAACAATAAAATATTGATAATTCAAGATTATAAAGAATTGCCCATGCCAGTGTAATTGAATATTTATCAATATTAAGATAGGTAATTACCGTACTTATTGGCCAAAATTCATTAGACTCATCCAATGTTTCGCAGAATATAATACTACTTTTCACTTTATGCTGTAAAAAAGCAACTGACATTTTTTCTAAATACACGTCTTTAACTTTTATAGCTGTACTAAAATCATCTCTAATACTATTTTGTAAGTTACTGTTAAAGCTATATAAGCAAGTATAATCAAGATTTACATACGCCTTTACCAGACCATCATCATTACTATGTAAGTCAAATATCCCTAGAGTATAAAATTGCTTCAAGCATTTACGTCTAAGCGCAATATATGATATATATTGGTGTTTTTTATGAACTATGATTTTTTTATCTATATTATCCATATAATCAAGAGCATTATTCCAGTACTTAGCAATATCAACCGAGACATATTCCTTTGAACTTTTACTTATAAACAAAACCCAGTTTGGGGATGATGTTTTAGCCCATTTGAAGTAGAAACTTAATGAATTATTATCATTTGTTGAATAGAAATATTCATTGCTATCCATTGTTCTTAAACCTATATTCATAAGTGCATTAGAATAAGCTACTTTTTCATATTGCTCTTTAAAATCATTTATACGGTAGAGACAAACTGATTTATATTTTTTTGCAATATCACTACGTCTAAGTATACTTTCAAATACTTCCTTCTTCTTAATTTCATCTAACCCCCACATTTTATATAATAGGTTGATACTCTCATATTCAGGGTCATATTCGTAAAAAGTAAGTTTATTGGAAGACAATGAGTCTGGTTCAATTCCCGTTTCAGCAGAATATATATTTTCAGCTAAAATCTCGGTTTCAAAACAATTACATTCGAACTTTGACTCACAAAAATTTAATACTCTGAGTCCATTAATTATGCTGCCGGTACTTCTCTTGAACCAATCCAAGTACTTTACTTGAACATCATTTTTATCGAAAAAGGTTTGACTCTCTCTAAAAGGATATTTGAATCTAGTATCACTAGAAACCACATCATATTTTAGAATATTAGAACTATTTTCAAATGGTATATTATCATTACACAAAAATTTTAAAATATTATAGCTATATAATTCACAGGCTTCATTAAAAGACAAATATTTATCGAATATTTCATTAGACTTTTCTAATATGTTACATATATCATCAATTAAATATTTTTTCTCACCTTCAGAACAATCATATCTTATGTCAAGTTTCATTAAATAAAAATGGTATAAAGCAGGATTAACTTTAGTAAAGCCTAATATGGTAACAGCAGCTTCTACAGAAATAAAACTTTTTTCGTAAAGCTTTGCAAAATATTCCGGTACTTCTAGAAAGATCGACTTACTCAAAATATCCAACACCTTATACACCTGTACAGAATTATAAGCAAACTTAGAGTATCTAAATTTTCCTTCTGGATAATTGTCATAGAATAAACACTGCATTTCAACAGGCATTGTCATATACTCAATATTCATGTTTAATAATTCATCAACATTCATTCCAATTAATTCTGATACATAAAATTCTGGTAAGTATTCCCTAAAAAATGTTACAGCTTTAGCATAGAATCTGCAAACCTCCTCCACATCGTATTCAACCTTTAGACCACATAGTTTCAATACATTTTCAGCTATCTCATCATTAAGTGTAGATATTCCAAGCATATTCATTACTTCAGATTTAGCCATTTTCATTTTCTTTATACTCCGATGCTATTTTACTAATGTCATTTATATTATTAGATACTGCTTCACTTAAAGTATAATCATCAATGTATACCATGGACGATTCCTCTGAACTGTCACCACGTAAAAGGGCTACGAGTTTTGGTATTGGCTTATTTCCACTTCCGTTGGCAAATCCTTTTTTTACAATGGTGTTAGTAAAAATATGTCTTCCAATATGAGTACTCCAACTGTATTCCCTCATTTGCTGGGCTATTGCAGGAAGCCCTTCGGATTCCAAAAATGCAATAAAATCACTTTTCAATTTTCTAAAATAATTACTGTAAGAATCACCTGACATAGGTAATCCATCATCGTTCGGAAAAAGTGCATTATTTTCTATGTGCCGAGTACCATATATTTTCATTAAGTAGTTTTTATGGGTTTCATAAATCTCTGCTATCCTTGAATGCAATGGTAATACAGGTTGTTTTTTTCGCGGTTTTTTTACCTGGGAATTATTTAGATTTATATCTCTATCTCCAAATAATTCATGCTGATTATCTTTAATATTAAGATATAGCATATGATTCTGTTTATGTAATTTCACATCTTTCACACGTAAGTTCACACATCCACCGCGCCGGATTCCACTGCAGATAGTAATTAAAACACCAAAAGCTATATTAGGGTAGTATTCTTCTGCATATTCTATTAAAAGATTCCATAATTCATCCGGCATGTCTTTTAAAATATCATTAGACTTTTTAAGGTTCTTTGGATATGAAATTACAATATCCGGGAACAAATCGAAAGGAGATTTTTTCTTAAATTTTTTATTAATAATTTGGGAATTTAGCACATCCAATTTTTCAAGGATGCCATCATTAAGCCTATTAATATTGGATATGCTTAAGTATTTAAAAAACATAACCAAAATATCTTCTTTTATTTTTGCAGTACTTAATAATAATGGTTCTTCTGGATTGTTTGAAAAGTGGTTTATATAGTAAGCCAGATGATAAAATGTTAGCCCAGAGAGACCTTTTGATTTTAGTGGTTCAAAGATTTCGTTTCTACCTTTTTGTACCTGTGAAATCAAGTAATTTACAAAACTACACAGTTCATTCGCATATTTTCTTTGTGTATTATAAGATTTACAGTATTTTAGAACAAAATGTGTTAATGGGATTGGTAAAATGAATTCCGGTGATTGCGGACAAAATTTTACAATAAAGATTTGTTTGGTTCTTACATGTCGGAGTGAGTCATATACCGTTATATCCCTAGTCTTGTAAATAAACATTATGTTATACCTTTCTGGTGGGGCGTCAGGGGGAATGCCCCCCGAACGTGCTTAACCCTATATCATTAATGCATTGCATTTGAAAAAATATACTTTCTCTTCAAGTTGAGAATACACCCCGCAAGCACCATTTCCCACTAAGAAGCATAAACAAATCATCTTCATCAACATCACTCCATCCAGTTTATATTCCAAAGAAGTATTACTGGATATTCTCATATTGAATTTGAAAGAAAGTCCTACTATAATCAAATATAACACACCTAATATAAGCATTTATGCCAGCATTTGATATTATATATTCACGGCTGGCTTTGCAGAGATTATCCGCTTGTTTAATATAAACTACTTCTTGTATCTTTCTATAATCTTTTCTCTTAATCCATTATCCAATATTTTTTCATTCACTGGTTTTTGTTCCATCATATGATTATATTGCCATAACATTTCTTCAGCCACAATATTTTTAATGCGACTAGTGATAAATCTTCTTTTTAGACGCTCCCTTAAAGACGTCAATATAAGGACACTATTTGGTTCATAAACCGTTACAAAAATAACACCGAGGAAGTACGTCATAATCAAGTATTTACTCTTATAGTCTGAATTAAAACAATATCCAAATGTACTTGGTTTAAAAGCTGTTATTATTTCACAATTAAAACCAAAGTCCTCTATATAAAATATAAAATTATTAACGTCTTTCAACTTCTTAGGTTTCTGTCCATCTTTTTTTTCATTTAAATAGTCACAAAGAACTACTTCCAAGTCATAGAAATGCTGAGCCTCATTTTTCTCGAAGCTTTCAAATGATTTAAATACATAGAGGTCATCATATATAATTCTCCAATTCAATGAATTGATAAAATCATCTATCTGTTCTGTAACTTTTCTTATTTTCTCAGCTTTATTCAAATATGAATTAAGAAATCCATTAGCAAATGTAGTTTCAAATCTATTAAAAAATCCTTCGCACTCAGAACAAAGCATTGGCTTTTTTTCACCATCTTGGAAAACAGTATTAATATTATAGTAATTTCTAAATCTTGAATTGTGAAAACTCTTAATTCTGCGATAAACCAACTTAGGTATTATATGACTGCCCAATAGTTCAACCTCAGTACTTTTGCACAAGGCACATGTTCCTATAACTTTCCCCTTTCCCATATTTTCTCCTTACATTCATTTGATTTTTTATCTTTTTATATCATTTATAATTTTTATAAATGGCTCGTATCCTGTAACAATGGTTACTATTGATCCGATTAACCCAATAAACGCAACAAGAAAAGCAATTAATTTTATTAAGAAGTTATTTGATAAAATGCTATAAGTCCTATATTGAATTAATCCACTCCAATACATAAGAGAGATTGGCATAACGACAATTGTTCTTACACCCTCTCTGAGCCATATTAATGGGTTTTTCGCCTCCGATATGCCTTGGTCATATTCTGAATTTAATCCACCCATATATGTTAGGAGTGTGTCATCTATCAATGTTGCTTCATCATGTACCATATTTCTTCCAAAGCCTAAATCCCCAAACTGGTGATATTCCCTAAGCAGATTACTTACTCCATTTAGTATCAGCTGATAGCCCTTAACAATATAATTTGCTCCTGCAGGTTTATAATTACATGATATTCCACTTATACTTATTCGTTTCTGCATTTTTGCTCCATTAAGTTTTAACCACTGATAAAGCTCATCGTCTACATTGTCTTGAAATAACTTGTTTGAAAATTCCCTATAATTACTTAAAAACTCAATAGCAAACTCCCGCTCTTTAACAGTATTTCTAAGTGATACTGCCACTTTTATAAATCCAATTATACATAGTGCTATTACAGCAAATAGCGGATAAAGTCTCTGCATTTTATTTCAACCCCTTAATCGACCTCTTTTGTTCATACCACTTTCCTAAAGTAAATATTAAAATTGTTTTTGTGTTTTCACGAAACCTCACCCATAATTGTCAGTAGTAAGTATGAATGTTTTTCTTACTAACATTATTTTTTGCGCTTTCTTTTTTTGTTCTTACTATGGCTCATTTTATTATTCGATTGTAACCCTGTTATATATATATAATAAAGCACTTGAGGGCTTATAGCGGCAACTTTTATAGTTTTTCCAAACTCAATAAATCTTGCGAAAAATTCTTTTTCGGTTGTAGTGGTAGTATGGTAATAACTTTTTGATATTTCAAAAGTCAACATATCTAAAATTACTCTTCTTGTAAGTGCTGGTATAGAGCTCAACTGCCATAAAATGTCATCCATTGTAATTGGCTTTTGAGGACACAAGGCGTTAAGTAAATCCAACTGCGCTACCGACAAAGCATAGTTTTGTTTATTAGGTTTACATACCCTGATTTTATCCCAAATTATTTTAACATTCTCAATTACATAAGGCTTATTTATAGGTAAAGAAATTGCTTTTATTTCTGATTCAATCTCGTCATCACTTTTAGTTCCAAAGTAGTGGTAGAATACCACACTATTAATATTGCTTTTATTAATACACGAAAAAATATGACTATCATTTTGAGGAGCTAATCCTATTATTTCCAATGTGCCGGTCATTTGTTCGAAATCTTGAAAATGGTAATCGTGACCAATATGAAGATTCTTCTCTACACCAATATTAACGAGTTCACGTTGCTCAGCAGGTAATTTATTAAGTATATTTTCAACTTCAACTTTATTATTTTTGACCCTTTCTTTAAGCTTTTCAAACTCTAAAAACGCTTTTGTCATATCTGATGTATATTTGTATTTACGGTTACCATTAAAATCAAGAATTGCAGAGCAATTACAATGTTCAAATTGTGGCGGAAACCATATATTCTGTCCTTTTTGTAGTCTTAAATACCCATGTGCATTTTGCGAATTTTCGGAGTGATATTTTGTTTTAAAATCGCCGTGCAAATGAAATACAGTACGATTAGTTAATTTTTCAATTGTGTTATCATAATTGAGTGTAAATATATTATCAAAATTACTAAAGTATAGTTTAGATGATTTGTTCATTTTGGAATGTAATTGTTGAATGTTTCCTTCACAATAAATTGCATCAAAAATCATTCTTTCAAATCCCTTTTTAATTAATTCATACTGGTCTAATATATCTTCATGTTCAATTAGAAATAGTAAAAGTATAAGAAACCAATCTTCCATTCCTATTTCTTCGATGCTCCTTATTTCACAAGTATGATTTTTCTCAAAATCTTTTAGAGTATCTATTAAATCTTTGTCTCCATAAGTTTCAGCTAAATCTTTATACTCATTTTTGCGAGCTTTGTTTGCAATCCCTACCATATTACTAAATAATTCAATGATTTCATCACCTGTTATTAAAGGTCTGCTGTCTTGGCTATCCATAAACAAAATATCATATTTCCCCATTTTTGCTTTTGCAAGTAGACGGACGATTATCCACTTGTTTAAATAATCATCTCCGCCAACTTGAATATCGAGCCCATTACCTATTAAAACAGAATTATAATTTCTATCCATTAGAAAATATCCTCCAATACTTTCGCTCTTATGTATCGTCTTAAACTTGGCTTAATTGCTAATAATATTAAATACTAGCATATCGGACATTATTATCAATTTGCCAGGGCCTATTTTCCCTTCATATTAAAGTCGAATTGCTATAATGTTTAAATAATGGGTAAGAATTCAATATATAAATTATATTAATCTATCCTTAACTGGATTTTCAAATTCCTCAACAAATGTTTCTACAGCTATCTTTTTTTCTCCAATTAACCATTCTGGAGATTGGTTAATAATTTGTCTACACCTATCGATTATATTTTGAGGACTAATGTATGGTTCAATAATTCGAAAAGGCAGTCTCCATCTTGTCTTCATAACTACGTCGTCAACACTTTGGCTCTTAGTTTTTGATAAAAATGCAGAAAGAATAATTGCGATATTCTCATCATTAGTTAGAGTGTTTGATTTTAGTATCCAATTTTTAGGAGCATCTTTTCCTTCAAGTTCTTGCCATATATAAAACAGTCTGCTTAGTAATGGTGTTTTTAAGATTTCATTAACAGAAGCTGCTATTTTAATTTTTGTTACTGCTATTTTTTCTAATTTTTCTAATTGTTCATTAGTAACTAGCTGATCATTTTCATTATTTTTTTCTTTCCCTCCATATTTTCCATGCTGTTGCCCAAGGACAAGAACTTTTGATGCAATAATGGATAAAGATTGTCCATTTGTAAATACTTCTTGTAAAATTTCAAATCTTTCATTGTGACTATCAAATCTTTTTAATAATTGGAAGAAAATTCGTCCTATCCTTGTATCATTATCATAACTAAAAAAGCTATTAGTGTTGTCTTCTGGTAGTAGTAATTTATCTCCAATATTAAAAAACGCTTGTAGGATATTTTTAATATAACATTTTCCAATGTCTTCTTTGGTATAATCCTCTAACCTTTCCAGGAATACACTTAGCATAGTCGAACCGTCTGTTCTATGACGTTTTGAAAGCTCTATAAGATTACGACTAAAAACCTCAACATTATTAACTGATGATAGTATTGATTGCATTTCGGTATTTAAGATTTGTCCTTGTGGAAGACAGAACTTGAAGAAAACCGGAAAAATGTCAGGACTACAAATTTTCAGCTCCTTTCTCCAAATAGATAAAAACTCAAAACCATAACTATAATTTTCAAAAGACATTTTCCATTTAGGAAATAACCTGGTTAACATTTTTTTTATTGTGCCTTTATCTCTTTCAGGAATATTTAGTAGCAGACTTTCATGAAATCTTTTACAAGCCTCTTTTTCATATCTAGCATCCCGATAAGTATCATATACACCAGTAAACATTTCCGGATTATCCCTAATTATATAATAAAGTTCTGGTGTAAAAACTCTTATTGTTTCGATGGCAATATAATCTATAGGGTTAACTTCATTTTCGATAGCTGGATAAGTGACTTTAATTGCATTTGTTAACCTTTTAATATCCCTGACATTTTGCAAAAAATGATCTATGCCTTCCCAAAATACATTACCCCAGTATGTCGTATCAAATAAACTTTCTGAAGTCTTTTCAATAATTGTTCCAATTATTGAAAAGAAATAGGTTCTTAGAGATATTTTATCTGGCATTGGTAGTTCATATGGCACTTGAATAATTTTTTCTAGGTATTGCTCCCCTGAAATATCTTGTATCTTTTCTAATGCCTTGGAAACTATTTTTTTATCAAATGAGAGTAGATAAATAATTTTAGGAAAATCAGCAATTGATTTTATAACTTTAAATAAATTTTTAATTTCATCCGTTGAAAGGCGGTCAATATCATCTATTATAACTAAAATTCCCTTATCATTTTTGATTAGCAATTTAGAAATTTCATTTTTCAAATCCCAGATTTGAACCTCTTTTTTTTTGAATAAAGTTAGTAGCTTTCCTGTAATTTTAGCTATTCCTGTTGGCTCAGGTATATTTGATACAGCTTCCCCAAGGCTAGAGAGCTTATCTGCAATTTTCTTCATATTATCTTTCTTACCTAATGAAAATTTTAATTCTTTAAAAAATTGCTTAATTAAGTCACTATCTCCAGAAAACCACCAAGGATTAAATCTCAATATAATAGGGTTGTTTACAGAATTATTATTCTTAATATGCTTAACTATAAAATTTAGGCAGGTAGTTTTTCCTGAACCCCATGGGGCAAATAATCCAAAGACAAGTTCATCTTCTAAACTCAATTTACATATAGTATCAGCAATACCTTTTGCAAAATTTGAATATCCTAGTCGATCTTGATCCAATTCTGTGAGTGGCTTATCAGACAAAACTAACTCGTTCATATAATATCCCCTTTTATAAAGTATTCAATAAACAGTTTCACTATTTTCCATTTATACCTACTAACAATATTTTACCATAAATTTATATTTTTTAATAAATATAGCATAACTTTGATCAAAAATGTTTTAAATAAATTTAATGAAATAAAAAAGCTGCAACCTATGATATGAATTATCATAAATTGCAACTAATTTAGTATATTTATGCATTTTTCTATTCCAAATTTTTTATGAATTTTCTATAACGTTGTAGAGAATTCAAACTATCGATGAACACTGCCCTTGAGCTAGATTTTTAATATTAAAAATAATTTTCTATATCTTCATTATGATATGTTATCAAAATGAAAAGAGTTATAGAAAACATTCTATTGACATAATAATACTAATAAATGATGACACAATTAACATTTATAGTAGTATTATTATTCTCGACCATGCTTATTTCAATTGATTTGACTTTAAGGTTAAAGAGCTATAAATATTGACAACAAAACCCTAATTAAATTACATTTAAATATTAAGAAGGTCAGTTAATAAAAAGTATATATTCAATATTATCGACCACAAATTTTTGAAAATATAGTATTAATTCTTTCAATCACAATATCAAAATCAAGATTCTTTTCTTCCATATAATGCCTGATTTGTATTTTTGAATGCCTCATTCAAATCAGTTATAATATCTTCTGCTTCTT
>JAEZFR010000329.1 GCA_023417285.1 Bacillota bacterium | reverse complement strand
GTACAGCATCCCCTCCCTCACAGTTTAAATGCAGGATTATCATTTTGCTAAAACCTTTTACCTACTCTAAAGTATATACTAAAGGATACTTGATTTAAAGCCTATGACAATATATTTATTATTAACTGAGGCAGGGAAATTTTTATAAAGGAGAACTGCTTCTTCATGCTTAAGGGGCTGTTGCACAATGAATAATTTTCACTGTGCAGCAGTCCCATTTTTGTCCCTAAAATAGTAAAATGCGGGTCCCGAAGGGCCCGCAAGTGTTGTATAATTAATTTGTGAAGACTAATTTTAAACAACACAAGAATTATACCGAATTTAATGGATATTATCAATTAGTTTTACCATTAGATTTCGAGATGTTCATACCAAAAGATGATTCTGTCAGACTGCTAAGCCATATATTGGAGGGATTTAATTACACAAAGTTGTACAAGGCTTATTCTTCTACGGGAAGAAAACCAGCAGTTGACCCTAAGATCATGTTTAAGGTTGTAACATATGCATATTCCAACAACATATACTCCAGCAGAAAAATTGAGACTGCTTGTAAAAGAGATATAAATTTTATGTGGTTACTCCAAGGTGAATCAAAACCTGACCATTCAACAATAGCCAGATTCCGTAAAGACTTTCTGCCAGCAGCAATAGAAGATTTATTCTATCAAATGGTACAATATCTTCATTCTATTGAAGAAATCAAATTTGAAAACCTTTTTGTAGACGGTACAAAAATAGAAGCTAACGCGAACCGTTACACTTTTGTATGGAGAAAGGTTGTCAATAAAAATGAAGCAAAGATGTTCGAAAAGATTAAAATTTGTTTTGAAGAGCTAAACAATGTATTCTTTGCAGACTTTTCGGTGTCGAAAGAAACTTTGATATCTGATGTAGATACTGTTCTGGCATATCTTGAAGGAAAACGTCAGGAAGAAAAAATAGAGTTTGTTCATGGAATCGGTAAACGTAAAACTCAGTTACAGAGGTTTACGGAGCAGCTTCTGGAATTTAAAGAACGTCAGGAAAAATACAATTCTCATAACCAACTATTTGAAGGAAGAAACAGCTATTCAAAAACTGATACTGATGCAACATTTATGCATATGAAAGATGACCACATGCGTAACGCTCAGTTAAAGCCTGCCTACAATGTGCAGATTGGGGTTGAAAGCGAGTATGTAACAGGTGTAGGAATATTTCAAGATAGAAATGACATCGCAACACTAATTCCATTTTTAGAGGAGATGGAAAAAGGGCTGTGCAGGCGCTATAAGAATATTGTTGCAGACTCTGGATATGAAAGCGAAGAAAACTACCTGTATCTTGAAGGGAAACAGCAAACTTGCTACATAAAGCCTCAAACATACGAGCAATGGAAGAAGAAAAGCTTTAAAAAGGATATCAGCAAGCGTGAGAATATGAGGTATAATGCTGAAAAAGGCGAATACATCTGTCACAACGGTAAAACGTTAAGAATGGCAAGTATTGCACATAGAAAATCAACAACTGGTTACCGTTCCGAGATCAGTATATATGAATGTGAAGATTGCAGTAATTGCCAATATAAATCCAAATGCACAAAAGCCCAAGGAAATCGCAAAATGCAGGTATCTAAGACATTTGTTCAAAAGCGTCAACGATCCTATGAAAACATTTTAACTGAGAAAGGTATACAGTTACGAGTAAACCGTTCTATCCAAGTCGAAGGTGCCTTCGGTGTTCTAAGGTAGTGTAAATAATTTTGTGTATGGAATTGCTTTTTGACTCTTTTGGTTTAAGTATTTCCTAAGTACTAACTCTTAAAAAATTAATATTATATTATGATTATTGCCAGATTTTCTCATACTTATGCATTATTGAGGATAAATTTGGCAATAATTTTAAACACTGATAAGTCTATGGTTTTTTCATGTATTTTGAGGGCCTAGCCGTCCGGCAATGAGGACGAGCCCTTTAGGGCGGTGGGGGCTAAATATAGTAATCTAGTCTCCCATCGTACATTATCATTAGTTGACTCATTACTTGATCCCAATTTCTATATCTTTGTGTCCACTTTTTGATTACATTCATGGATGCCATATAAAGCATCTTCTCTAGTGATGCGTCAGATGGGAATACTGATTTTGTTTTTGTAACTTTTCTGAATTGACGATTTAATCCTTCAATTATATTTGTTGTATATATTATTTTTCGTATATGCTCTGGGAACTTGTAGAATGGAGATAAGACATCCCAGTTGCTTTCCCAGCTTTTGAAAGCATATGGATAATCTTTACCCCATTTATTTTTCAAATCCTCTAGCCTGTTCAATGCGATTTCTTCACTCGGACTGGTATAAACACTTTTAAAATCTCTTGAAAATGCCTTTAAGTCCTTATATGAAACATATTTAAAGGAGTTTCTAAGCTGATGTATTATACACCTTTGTATTTCTGATTGGGGGAATGCAGCATTAATAGCTTCTTTAAGTCCTGTAAGACCATCAACGCAGAATACAAGTACATCTTCCAAACCTCTATTCTTGAGGTCATTCAGCACTCCTAGCCAAAATTTTGCAGACTCGTTATCACCAATCCATATTCCAAGTATATCTTTTTTCCCTGAGATATCTACACCCATAACAACATATGCAGCTCTGTTTACAATCTGTCCATCAGTCCTTACTTTGTAGTGAATTGCATCCATGAAAACGAAAGGATAGACTGGCTCAAGGGGACGACCTTGCCATTCCCGGATTTCAGGTACAATTTTTTCTGTTATTTTACTTACCATTTCAGCTGAAACATCTATGCCATAAAGATCTTTAATCTGATCATGAATATCTCTAGTAGACATACCTCTAGCATAAAGTGAGATAACTTTTTCTTCTATACCAGAAACATCTCTTTTATATTTTGGAATTATCTTGGGCTCAAATTCACCTTTTCTATCTCTAGGTATATCAATTTGAACTGGACCAAATTCGCTTTTTAGTTTTTTAGTGGAATATCCGTTTCTGCTATTATCTGTTGCTTTACAACTTGAATCCTCCCTTGAATAGCCAAGAGATACATCCATTTCAGCTTCCAACATTTCTTGAAGAACATCTCTAAATGCCTCTTTTAGAAAAGTCATTATTTCTCCTGGATTTTTGAACTCATTCTCCTGAATTATTTCCTGAACAAGGCCTTTTGATAAAACACTCATAAAAAATCTCCTCTCTGGTTAATACTTAAATTCTTAACCAAAAAGGAGTATTTCCTGTGTTCCATACACAAAAATTTTTACAGCGTCTGTTCTAAAAAACGATTATGGATTCAACCGTTTTCTAACCCGTGGAAAAAACAATGTAAAAACTGAATTTATGCTCCTCTGCTTGGGATATAACGTCAATAAATTACATTCAAAGATACAAAATGAGAGATGTGGGAAAGAACTCCATGAAGTAAAAACAGCCTAAATTTCCAATAAAATTTCACAGGTTTATTAAAGTGCGTAAATAATCAACAAAATACCGAAAAGCCAGTCTAGTTATCAACATTTTATCAGCTAGTTAAATGCGATATAGTAAAAAGGAGCATCGCTGGCTACTTTTTAGTAGTTTTGCGACACTCCCTTACTGGTACACCCGGTATGCGATTATAATTAGCCTACGTTCTCTACATACCTTTTTATCTTCTTAGTAGTAGTCTTTGCAAATTCCTCTTCACGAATTGTGAAGTCTCTAATACGCTTATACATAGGCATTTGCTTGTTGATTTCCTTTACCTCTGCATGAATAAGCTTGTGAATTTCCTCTTTTGAAATTATGTTAATTCCCAGGCGTTCCTTTATTTCATCTGTATCTACTACTATTTGAGCATTTACCTCAGTTTCGCCTGTATCCTCATAATAGCGGCCCCAAACAAGACTTTCCTTAACATAAGGACACTTTAAAAGATATGCTTCAACCTCTTCTGGGAATATATTTTTACCGTTCTTGGTTACTATGACA
>JAEZFR010000238.1 GCA_023417285.1 Bacillota bacterium | reverse complement strand
GTGCAGAATACTACATAGTCAAGCCATTTGACATGGATGTTTTAGTATCAAGGATTAGACAGCTAAAGGATAATACGTATGCTCCACCGGTAGGCTCTATGAACAGCATGTCTTCCATGGCTGCTTTCTCTACTCCTACCCCGAAAAAGAGTGAGTATTTGAACACTGAGAAGAAACCGTCTCATATCTCTAATTCAAGCAGAAACCTTGAAATAGAAGTTACCAACATCATGCATGAAATTGGTGTTCCTGCACATATCAAAGGATATCAATACTTAAGAGATGCAATAATGATGGTAGTTAAGGACCTAGATGTTATAAACTCTATCACCAAGCTTCTTTATCCAAGCATAGCCAAAGAGTATAATACTACCCCTAGCAGAGTAGAAAGAGCTATAAGACATGCTATTGAAGTTGCATGGAGCCGCGGACAGGTTGAAGCTATTGATGCACTGTTTGGTTATACTGTAAATATTGGAAAGGGTAAGCCTACAAATTCCGAATTTATAGCTATGATAGCTGACAAATTGAGACTTGAGTTAAAGGTTGGCTAAGTACATATTTTAGGTTATAGAGATTTAAATCAACTTAAATAAACAATATTTTTAAATTAGAAACACCTTTTGTGTGCTAAAACTAGTATTCACAAAAGGTGTTTTTTTGACTGGAAATTGTAAACAATGATTGAACAGTGGATAAATGTTATTTTACTTTTATTTGCATCGAGGTATAATAAAGAGTACAAGAGTAGAACTAAAGAATGTTGAAAAGAAGGGATTTAATATGGGGAGTAAAAATAAGATATTAATTGTTGATGATGACATTAATATTTGCGAACTTATTGGTCTTTATATTGAAAAGGAAGGCTATGATGTTGTTAAAGCGCATAATGGCATAAGTGCTGTAGAGCAATTTAAATCCACATCTCCTAGTCTCGTAGTGTTGGATATTATGCTTCCGGGTATAGATGGGTGGCAAGTATGTAGAGAAATTAGAAAAATAAGCTCAATTCCAATAATTATGCTGACAGCAAAGGGTGAAACGTTTGATAAAGTATTGGGTCTTGAACTAGGTGCAGATGATTATATGGTTAAACCCTTTGAACCAAAGGAGCTAGTTGCAAGAGTAAAAGCCGTACTTAGAAGGTTTGACCACAAAGATATTGATACAAAAGAAGTGGTTTACCCAAATCTAGTTGTAAACAAAAGCAACTATACGATAAGACTTAACGGAAAGATAATTGAGCTTCCTCCAAAGGAATTAGAACTACTCTACTTCCTTGCATCTAATCCTAACAAGGTGTTTACTAGAGAACAGCTTCTCGAGCAAGTTTGGGGTTTTGATTTTTATGGTGATTCTAGAACTGTTGATGTGCATGTAAAAAGAGTTAGGGAGAAGATAGATATTGAGGGGCAAAATTGGCAACTAAAAACTGTATGGGGCGTTGGATACAAATTTGAGGTGAAATAATGTTCAAAAAAAGTATATTCAAGAAATTTGTATCTATGACTTTAGGTTTGCTAATTCTTAGCTTTGTTATAACAGGTGGTTTTCTTTATTACTTTTTAAATAATTTTGTGTTGGAAGAGAAGCAAAAAAACTTAGAGCAGAGTGCCAATGATATTAAGGGATTATTCTATTTGTACATTGAAAATGCAGGTAATCCAGTAGCACTTAAGCTGTTTGAGAATTCTCTAAAGCTGTTCAGTATTTCTGGTAATTCTATGATATGGATAGTAGAAAGCAATGGCCATATTATTTATAATGAGCCAGAATTGCCTGCCTCAATAACTTCTAAATATGTTGATGAAACCAGCTATATGAAGTTGCCTAATGAAAAACAGTATAAAGACGTAATGGAACAGGACTCTACTAATATCACTGAAACTGGAGACTTTTATGGTTTTTTTAAAGACGAGTATTTTGCAAATAAAGGTGAATCTTGGCTAACATTTAAAATGCCCTTTAAGGTAACATCCTCTAATGGAAAAGAGGAGACTCTAGCTGCAGTATTTCTGCACACTCCTATACCTGAGATACAAAAAGCAAAGACATCTGTTTTTAACCTTTATATTGTATCAGGTGGGGTAGCAATTTTTATTGCAATTATATTTGTCTATATTTTCTCATTAAAATTCACTAAACCTTTGAAAGAAATTAATTCTGCAGCTAAAATCATTGCTGCTGGGGAGTTTAGCAATAGACTTGCAATATATTCAGATGATGAGATAGGACAGCTTGCTAAAAGCTTCAATCAGATGGTTGAGGATTTGCAAAAGCTTGAAGAGATGAGACGAGGATTTATTGCTAATGTATCTCATGAACTTAGGACGCCAATGACCTCCATTAGAGGATTCATTGAGGGGATACTGGATGGAACCATACCGTGTGAAAAACAACACATATATCTTACAATAGTAAGAGATGAAACTATTAGATTAAGCAGACTGGTAAATGATTTGCTAGATTTGGCCAGACGAGAGGCCGGAGAGACAACACTTAATCTGCAACCTTTCGATATAAATGAGCTTATAAGAATATGTGTAATTAAACTAGAGACGCTTATTACCTCGAAGGACATTGAAATAGAAGCAAATTTTGAGTGTGAAAATATGGTTGTAATGGCCGACAGGGACAGTATCGAAAGAGTAATCATTAATTTAATTCATAATGCCGTTAAATTTTCAAATAACGGGGGAAAAATACAGATAGAGACCTCTTTGAGTAGAGATAAAGTATTTGTATCAATACAAGATTTTGGCATTGGTATTAATGAGGAAGAGCAAAAAAGAGTTTGGGATAGATTCTATAAGACTGATAAATCCAGAGGTGACAAGACAGGTACAGGATTAGGCTTGGCAATAGTAAAAAGCATAATAACGGAACATGGACAAGATATATCTGTTTCAAGTAAGATAGGCGAAGGAACAAAATTTGTTTTCAGCTTGGATATTTACAAAAATAATTAGGTAACATTTACATTTTGTTCATAATTATTTAAAAATATGTGGATAAAATCAAACTATAGGAACTGAAGGGAGCATTATATATGTTTAATAATGATGATGAAACAAGAGATATAAATGCTGATAATGAAACATCTGCTTATTCAGGACAAAATATGAACTATGACCAGCCTCAGGATAATACATCAACTAATAATTCTGAAGGGAACGGTTTTACTAATAATACCTCTTACTCTGAGCAGGACAATTTTAGTAGTGCCCATAGCTC
>JAEZFR010000201.1 GCA_023417285.1 Bacillota bacterium | reverse complement strand
ACTTACTACAACTTGGTATCTGGAAACACATTGATATTTAAGTATGTTGTACCAGAAGGAGAGGCCTTTGAGTTCTATTCGGACAGCATTGCGGACTGGGGTAAGCAGACCTATCTATACAGCGATGAAGAGACTTTTACATATACTGATCCTGTGCTTTCACAGGTGGATTCCTCAGCCATAGAAAAGAACAAATTAAATAAGGTAAAATCTTGTATTGTTGATATTGCTGGAAATCCGATGGAGAAGAGCGGTTCTGTAACAACACTTACAACAAGAGCCTATATGGATAATGTAAAGCCAACTGTTCAACGTGTAGAAGTGTTAGCAACTAAGGGCGAAGGCAACCAATCGGGAAGTAAAACATACCTGAAAACAGGAGACCAAGTAATTGCTACGGCTGTTTTTAATGAGGAAATTGGAGTAAAGCTATCAAGACCAGCGGGATTGGTACAAAGACCAAGTGGTGTTGTTGAGCCATTAGTGTGGAGGGAAATGGAGGCTACATTAAATATTACAAGAAAGAAATATAACTCGGAAGAAAGAGAACCAGTTAAAGTGGCATCAAGTACTGTTTCAACAGGGCCTGATGGGGAACGATCGGGTACTATTGTAACTAAAGTGAGCTTTCCATACACATTGAGAGATGGGGATTTATTGGAGGGGGACAGAATTAATATTACAGACCTACGTCTTGTGAGTATTGACGGTTCAGAGATGAGCCACAATGCATCAGGTGTTGAGCTAACAGATGGTAGAGGAAATCCGTTTGCCACAACCGCAAACACTGTGGTCTCAGCGCAGCAGTACGAAGTTGACAACGAGCCCCCAACTGTCACTATCGAAAATGCACCAGCTCCAATATATTATAGTGACACTAATCCATGTGAATTCTATTATAAGGTTGGCGTGGCGGATGATAAGAGCGGTATACTAGGAAAAATGGGTCAGTTTTCAATTGACACCATGTATAAATGGGAAAATGTAGATCAGGATGTACAATACTGCATTTCAGATAGTCCTGATAAGCCAACAGAATATAAATCTGGTAAGTCTGGTGAAAGCTACAGTTTTGTTGAGCTTCCAGGTGGTACGTACATACATATTAAGCTAACTGGAACAAAGGCCACCGGTGAACTGAGATTCAAGGTGACAGGCTTTGACAGAAATGATAATGCTACTTACAAGGACGCGTATGCAAATAAACCTTTAGTCAAATTAATTGATACAGCTGTACCCGATATAAACGCAACATACACCGTTGATTCCAGCAAAAATTATGTGGTAAATATCACTGCTACTGATGAAAGCACTGTTTCAAAAATAAGCTATCAGTGGGTGTCATCGGGAAGTGCAATACAGTCAGATAAATGGCTTGATGAGGTCAATGCAACAACCTCCTCCAGTTTTAATATAAATCTGAACGAAGCAACTGTGGATAAGTCCATGAATGAGAAAACCTTATATTTTAAGGCTACGGACGAATATGGCAATACAACGAGCACGCCTTCTTGCTACACCTTTCAACTAGATAGGTTAGAAGCAGGAGCACAGATTATTGTGACAGATTTTGACCCTGCTGTGACTAAGGCAGAACATGACATTAAGGCAAAGATACTAGATGACAACACGGTAATACATGTTGAGTGGAGACCGATTTTAGAAGATGGCTCTGAAGGAGGCGCTAGAGCTAAGTTGAGCGTAATATCAGCTAATTCTAATATAAAGGTAGGCCCCTCAAATATTGACATAATTAGCTATCCGTTAAAACTCAATAGTGGTGTGGATACCTTTGACATTGCAAAAGCTAATGCTTCAGCGAACTTTTTAGGGTATGGAATAGATTCATACAACGATAATTTAGGGTACTTTTATGGTAAATATCGTGTTTATATTACTGCGGCACGTATAACAAAGGATGAAAACCAAAATGATATGGTATCATCTATGACGGTTTCTTCTTATACTATGAAATTTGTAGGAACACAAACGGTCCCTAATTATGAACTCAGTATGACACCTATACTGCCGGATGGAACACCAGCAAATGCTTCGTTGATATATGACAATGACTATATATATAACTATACTGGTACACCTTATGATACTGCTATTACTACAAATCTTACCTCGACAGAAGGAGTAAGAGTAAAAATCGATATCCGAAATCTATGGTCAGAGGATATTGGATTGGATTTTATAGATTTTGCTAACAGCAAATATGAGCTTTATGATGGGAATGATAACAAGATATATGAAAAGAAGCTAGATGCTACAGAAACTCAATATATGACTATTCCAGATGAAGTATTAACATCAAGTAGCAATAAATATTTAGCCAAGGTTACATTAGTTGAAAAAAACGGTAAAACCATGGTAAATGAAGCACCCTATAACAATTCAAATTACAATAATATATTGAGAAATATTACAGTAGACCGCAGAAAAATAGATGCCTTCGGACCGTCAGCTGTAAAAGCCGGTGATATAGAAACGGGCAAGACTCTAGCAAAATATAGTATTGAGCCGGGACAGGTAGCTGATTCAATTTATGTTGGTAAAGATACGACTTATGTTGAGTTTACGTGTGCCACCCTTAGGTCAAAATTAAACGGTAAGGCTTTCTTTAAGATTTGGTTGGAGAGTAAAAAAGCTGAAGATACTACATGGGGTATGATTTCATTAACTTCATCCGATGTAGTAGATCAAAATGTATACGATACATATGGTGTTTATTATTATTTCCCTGATACAGACCTGCCACTTAAGGTAGGGGAAAATCACTTGAAGTATCAGTTTATGCTTGGTAATGGTGAAAAATCTGAAGTAAAGGATTTGACAGTCTATGTTGATGAATCCAGTCCACAATTAGTATTAGGTTGTGACAATGCTTCTTCTGATGGTAGTTATTACAGAACCACTCAGAAGGTAACACCACATATAGAAGAATTGTTTGATAACATGACAGCTAACGAAAAATTAATGGTTGATATAAAAGCAGAGACTCAAGATGCTGATGGAAACTATGTGGAAATAGACCCTGTAACAACAGGCGGGGCTATTGTAACTGATGAAAATGGAGATCAAGTACTCTCAGGTGCTGCAATAGTGCTTGACCAAAAAGGATATCCCCTCTATGAGTTCACACAGAACGGGATATACACCGTGACGGTAACTGACCAAGCTGGCAATACCACACAGCAGCAAATAAATATAGACTGGTTGGATTATTACAAGCCAACGCTGTCTGTTTCTAATGCTGCAATTAGTACCGATTTTAATGTAGAACTCAATATTTCTGACGGAAGTAATGATGCGGTGGCTGCAAATGCAAAAAACAAATTTACAGTTTTGATGCAGTTTGATAAGCAGTACTCAGCACTAGCTGCCATTAATGCTATAGGAGAAAATGGAGAGGCCAAATGGATTGATATTACTGATAGTGCAAAGGCTGACTTCCCAGGTAAGGTAGGCATCACCTCTTCTGTAGACCCGGACGGCAAAACTACTTATTTTGTAAGTGGTGAGTTCCAATATGACAAGGATCAGCCAGAAACCAGTTCTTTTAACAGAACAATAAGGTTTAAGGTTGTTGATGCTGCTGGTAATGAGAGTGAGATAAAGGAAGTAACGATAAACAAAGCAAATGCTAAGCCTACTATTGTTTCGCATGGCTTGGAGTTAGGAAAGTATGCAATCAATTTTAATACTACTGTAAAGCTGGATTCAGCGTGCAAGGAACCCAATAAATTGTCCAGACAACATACAAATTTATCGATATATGAGAACGGTACTCACAAGATAAATTTCAGAGATTTGTTTGGCAATACATATGAGGAGACAATTACAGCAGATATTTTTGAAAAAGCATATCAGCATGGTATTGCGGTATCAGAAACACTGCCTACAAAAAATGATGTGGTTGTTGAATTGAATACTGCTATTACAGATGGTCTGTAT
>JAEZFR010000181.1 GCA_023417285.1 Bacillota bacterium | reverse complement strand
TGGCGTTTAATATTACTTCGCTGGGTATTAACCATGCAATTGCACATAATATCGGAGGCAGACTTCATATTCCCCACGGAAGAATTAATGCGGTTCTATTACCACATGTAATAGAGTTTAATGCCGCAATAGAGGGCTTCAATCCCAAAACCTATACAACAGCAGCAACAAGATATGCCCGCCTTGCGAAGTTGATAGGCGTTCAGGGCAGCAATACCAGAATGCTGGTAAAAGGCTTTATTTCTGAAATAGTAAAGCTTGAAAAGAGCATGGACATGCCAACCAATATCAGGGAGTGCAAGGTGACACAAGAGCAGTATGAAAAGGAATTGAATGATATTGCTGATGGTGCTCTAAAGGATGCCTGCATCCTTACAAATCCAAGAACTGCTTCACATAAAAGTGTTTTAGGAATTCTTGATAAGATAAATAGACCAATTGTATAACGAAAAATTAATTAACATTGAATGCTAGTTAAAATAATTGAAAGCAAACCTTCTAATGTTAAACAAAACATTCATATAAGGCGGTAGATACTTGATGAGCTCAGAAAACAAGCAAAGAATAATTCAAGAGTTCGTGCCTGGAAAACAGGTTACTTTGGCTCATGTAATAGCAAATCCAACAGAGGACATATACAAAAAGCTTGGGCTTGCACCAGAAACAACAGGTGCAATTGGCATATTGACAATCACCCCTAGTGAAGGCGCAATTATTGCAGCTGATATTGGTTCAAAGGCATCTGATATACACCTTGGGTTTATTGACAGATTTAGCGGTGCTTTGCTCTTTACAGGAGATGTAAGTGCTGTTGAAGCAGCTATAAAGGATATTGTAGGTAGTCTTGAACAAAATCTGGGCTTTACCCCAGCCAAAATAACAAGGACATGACTATGAGAAAAGTTATTTTTATAGGAAGAACGGGCAGCGGGAAAACAACCTTGAGCCAGAGACTTGACCAATTGAAGCTAGAGTATAAAAAAACCCAGGCTGTTGAATTCTACAACAATGCCATAGATACCCCTGGAGAATATTTAGAGAATAAGAATTATTATAGGGCGCTGATAATGACAGCTGTTGACGCAGATATTATAGCAATCATTGCTGATCCTACAGTTGAGGAGAACCATATTCCACCCGCTTTTGCTACTACTTTTGCAAAGGAGGTAATCGGAATAATCACAAAGATAGGGCTGGTTACTGAGGATGAGCAGATTGAAAAGACAAAGTCACAACTGGTGGCTGGTGGAGTGAGCAGGATCTTCAAGGTAGATACTGTTGATGGAATTGGTATTAAGGAATTGTTCATGTATTTGAAGGGTAGCTAGATGAAGGGAGGTGAAGCTATGAGAGAGGAACTTTTAAGTGTAGGTATTGATATTGGTACCAGTACAACACAGCTGATTTTTTCAAAGCTGATTGTAGAAAATATGGCATCCAATTACACAGTTCCGCGAATTGTAATCTGTGATAAGGAAATAATATATCGAAGCGATATCCATTTTACTCCCTTATTATCAGTCAAGGAAATAGACGGTCCAAAGGTGAGAGAAATAATAGAGCAGGAATATAAAAAGGCAGGAATTGATAAAAACGATATTGATACTGGTGCAGTTATCATAACTGGTGAGACTGCAAGAAAAGAAAATGCAAAAGAGGTTCTGGACAACTTGAGTGGTTTTGCAGGGGACTTTGTAGTAGCTACAGCCGGACCTGACTTAGAAAGCATAATTTCCGGTAAAGGTGCAGGTGCTCATATTTATTCAAAGGAGCACAGCACAAGTGTATTAAATTATGATATTGGCGGTGGAACCAGCAACCTTGCACTCTTCTTAAGAGGCGATGTAAAAGAAACAGGCTGTCTTGATATTGGCGGAAGACTAATAAAAGTGGAGCCACAATCTCATAGAATTACCTATATTGCACCCAAAATTGAAACTGTAATAAATAGAAGGGGTTTAAATTTATCCATAGGCAAGGTTGCTAACTTGGATAACCTCAAGCCCATAATTGATATCATGGTGGAAGCTCTAGAACAAAGTGCGGGGCTAAAGCCTCAAAATGAAATTCTTGAGCTATTTATAACAAACAAGAATATTGAGAACAGAATACCCATAGAGTGCGTTTCATTTTCGGGTGGAGTTGCTGATTATATATATTTCGAAGGAAGCATAGATGATTATTTTAAATACGGTGATATTGGAATAATTTTAGGGCAAGCTATTAAGCAATCGGATTTGTGCAAAAAGCTAAAGGTAGTGAGAAGTAGTGAAACCATAAGAGCAACTGTCGTGGGTGCGGGTACTCATACTACAGAAATCAGCGGGAGCACTATTACTTATACAAAAAATGTCTTCCCCATAAAAAATCTTCCTATTTTGAAGCTCTCTATAGAAGATGAGCAAAATGGAGCAGAGAATCTTGCAATAGCTCTCAAAAAAAAGCTGGAGTGGTTTAAGTTAGAAGGGGATTTACAGAGGGTGGCTATAGCCATAGAAGGAAAGAAAAACCCTTCATTTAAAGATATAGCAGAGTATGCAGAAGGCTTCAAAGAAGGCCTTAAAGAGTTAATAATGAGGGAATTACCCTTAATTATTATAGTTGAGAGGGATATGGCAAAGGTATTAGGACAAACTATTTATAACAAGCTAGGCTATACCAAAGATATTATTTGCTTGGACAGCGTTAAGCTTGAAAATGGAGATTACATCGATATTGGAAGTCCTATCGCATTGGGGGCGGTTTTACCTGTAGTTGTAAAAACACTTGTTTTCAGTTAATCGTCATAGGTTAATAGCCGAATGTGATTAAATATAGAACTCATTATTGCAAGGAGGTATATATGATTCTTAAAACAAAGTTATTTGGACACACTTATCAGTTCAAATCACTTAAAGATGTAATGGCAAAAGCAAATGAAGAAAAATCCGGCGACTTACTGGCTGGACTTGCGGCAGCATCCGCAGAGGAGAGGGTTGCAGCAAAGGTTGTATTATCAAATATAACCTTAGCTGACTTGAGAAATAATCCTGCTGTCCCTTACGAAACTGATGAGGTAACAAGAATTATTCAGGATGACGTAAATGAATCAATCTACAATGAAATCAAGAACTGGACAGTAGCAGAATTCAGAGAATGGATTCTGTCTGAGACAACTTCATGCGAAGCTATCAGGAGAATTTCAAGAGGTATTACTTCTGAAATAGTAGCTGCAGTTGCAAAACTTATGTCTAACATGGACCTTATTTATGGTGCGAAAAAAATAATAGTTACAGCACATTGTAACACCACCATAGGTTTGCCAGGAACATTGTCATGTAGACTACAGCCAAACCATCCTACTGATGACCCTGACGGAATTATGGCTTCTCTTTTAGAAGGCTTGACTTATGGTGCGGGCGATGCAGTTTTGGGACTTAACCCAGTAGATGATTCAACAGAAAGCGTAATTAGAGTTTTGAAGCGCTTTGAAGAAATCAAGCAAAAACTAGAGATTCCAACTCAAACCTGTGTACTCGCACATGTTACTACCCAAATGGATGCAATTAGAAAGGGTGCCCCGGCAGATTTGATATTCCAATCAATAGCTGGTTCTGAGTTGGGCAACACAGCATTTGGATTTACAGCTAAAACAATTGAGGAAGCAAGACAGCTTGCATTGTCGAGAGGAACTGCTACCGGTCCTAATGTTATGTATTTTGAAACAGGACAAGGCTCAGAGCTATCCTCCGAAGCACACCACGACACAGACCAGGTAACTATGGAAGCTCGTTGCTATGGCTTTGCAAAGAGATTTGACCCATTCCTAGTAAACACAGTTGTTGGTTTTATAGGACCGGAGTATTTGTACGATGGCAGACAAGTTACCCGCGCTGGGCTTGAAGATCATTTTATGGGTAAACTGACTGGAATATCAATGGGCTGTGATGCTTGCTATACCAACCATATGAAGGCTGACCAGAATAGTATTGAAGATTTGTCAGTACTGCTAACAGCTGCTGGATGTAACTACTTCATGGGTATTCCTCACGGCGATGATGTAATGCTTAACTACCAGACAACAGGTTTCCATGAAACTGCTGCGTTAAGAGAAATATTTGGATTAACAGCAATTAAACCATTCCATGAATGGTTGCTTAAGATGGGCTTTATTGATGAAAAAGGAAAGCTTACACCAAAAGCTGGTGATGCATCACAATTATTTTAAAATGTAATGTAAAAACCGTTTTTTATATTTTAAATTATTGATGGCGTTTGCTGGAAATGGAGATAAAAATGAATGAAAAAGACTTAAGATCGATAGTGGAAAAGCTGGTAGAGGATATGCTTAACAATGGTGGTTCAGCCGGTGGGGCTGCAACAATGACCAAGAACAGTGAATCACCAGCTAGAGGTACAACAACGATTGATACCTCAGGTTCTATAGATGATATTACTGAGATAGACCTAAAAAAAATGTTTTTGGTTCAGGATGCTAAAAATGAAGCTGCATATCTTGAAATGAAGTCAAAAACACCTGCCAGACTTGGTATAGGAAAATGCGGAGCAAGGTACAAAACATTGACTATGCTTCGTGTGAGAGCTGACCATGCTGCAGCACAGGATGCTGTTTTCTCAGATGTTTCAGAAGATTTTGTAAAGAAAAATAACTTTGTCTTTGTTCATACCTTGTGCCATGACAAAGACGAATACGTTACACGTCCCGACTTAGGAAGAAGATTTCCTAGTGACCAATTGGACATCATTAGAAGAACCTGCGGACAAAATCCCAAAGTATTGATTATAGTTGGTGATGGACTCTCTTCATCAGCAATTGAGGCTAATGCTGAGGATACTATTCCTGCTATAAAACAGGGCCTCCAGATGTATGGAATTACAGTCGGAGATATTCTATTTATTAAATTTGCAAGAGTAGGCGCAATGGATGCTGTAGGAGAGGTAACAGATGCAGATGTAATCTGTATGCTAGTTGGTGAAAGACCGGGTCTGGTTACAGCAGAATCAATGTCAGCTTATATAGCTTACAAACCAAAGCATGGTTTGCCAGAAGCAAAAAGATCGGTTATTTCAAATATTCACAAGGGTGGTACCACTGCTGTTGAAGCAGGTGCTCATATAGCCGAACTTATAAAGACAATTTTAGATAAGAAGGCATCAGGCGTAGACCTCAAATAGAAGAGGAGGGATAAAAGTGAAGAATGACAAAATCAGACCAAAGGTATTGGCCGTGAGAATTATATCAAATGTAAGTCCTGGCTTGGCGGAAGACCTTAAGCTGGGGCCAAGGCACAAAAGTATAGGAATCATTACCGCTGATAGCGATGATGTGACTTACACAGCTCTGGATGAGGCAACAAAGGATGCAGATGTAGATGTAGTTTATGCCCGCTCAATGTATGCTGGTGCAGCAAATGCTTCAACTAAGCTTGCTGGTGAAGTTATAGGCATTATTGGAGGACCCAGTCCTGCAGAAGTTAGAAGCGGAATGAAGGCTGTTTTGAATTTTATGGAGCATGGATCCTATTTTGAAAGTGCAAATGATGATGACTCAATAGTTTTTTATGCTCACACTGTTTCACGCACCGGTTCATATTTGTCCAAGCAGGCGAATATACCTGAGGGTGATCCCCTCGCTTATGTAATTGCCCCACCGCTAGAAGCAATGTACGGACTGGACGCTGCAATGAAGGCAGCTGATGTTAAGCTGGTATCATTTTTTGGACCTCCATCCGAAACAAACTTTGGCGGAGGTTTGCTCACAGGCTCTCAGTCAGCATGTTATGCCGCATGTACTGCATTTGCAGAGGCTGTTAGAACAGTTGCAGAGAATCCGAAGCAATTTGAGTAACGTATGCAGGCTTTAGGATTAATAGAGGTAATTGGCTACCCAGCCGCAATTGAGGCAGCAGACGCTTCCATGAAAGCAGCAAATGTCAGGCTGGGAGGCATCACAAAGGTCGGTAGCGGCATAGTAACAGTACAGATTTTTGGTGATGTTGGAGCTGTAAAGGCGGCAGTTGACGCAGGTGGCAAGGCAGCTGAAAAAGTAGGAAAGGTCAGAGCTACACATGTCATACCAAGGGCAGATAGTGCGTTGCTTAAGATTGTCAAGCAACCCGGGTCTATTA
>JAEZFR010000178.1 GCA_023417285.1 Bacillota bacterium | reverse complement strand
TGGCTATATTATATATAGCCATATGATCTTAATACTAGTATTTATGGTACTTTATTGTATTTTATTGGTGTTTATATTATATAGTATTTGTGCTACTTTATTTCATGGGTATCTATATTATATATTGAATTTGTGCTACTTTATTTCATGGATATCTATATTATATATTGAATTTGTGTTACTTTATTTATAGTAAATGTTATTTAAATTATGTTTTATTTGTATTATATTATTATATAAAATAGATAAAAAAATATATATATGAGATATATTAGGAATTCTTGCTGTTACTTTGAGTGTATTTGTTTCACGTGAAACACTTAAAATGAGGTTGATTATTCGGTTGAATATCTTATTGCATATATAATATTTGCTACAGCAGTATTAAAACACAATTTTTCAAAAAAAATATTCTTAATTCTTTCACGGCTTACCTATTAACATAAAAATATTAATAGTAAAGATTATTATAAGAATGCATGCCATGTTTCACGTGAAACAGTCACTGGATATTGTAGTAATAAATGCATATATGTTTCACGTGAAACAATGACCTGATATTGCACTAAACATAGCATAAATTTGAATAAAAGAATTACAAGTATAAAAATACTTTTTGTAATATCATATGCTGTGTGGTATAATTTACAGATGAAGTTTGGGAAATTTATTTTAAATTGGGGTGACTTAATTGGCAAAAGTAATAGCCATTGCAAACCAAAAAGGTGGGGTAGGAAAGACAACAACAGCCGTAAATTTGAGTTCTTGCCTTGCGTATAAGGGCAAGAAAGTATTGGTAATAGATATAGATCCTCAAGGTAACACTTCTAGCGGTCTTGGCGTGGACAAAAAGAACATCTCTCACTCTGTCTATGATGTAATAATTAATGATGAACCAATAGAAAACACCTTGTTACAAACATGTGTTGATAATCTTATGCTCTGCCCTTCTAACATACAACTTGCCGGGGCCGAAGTTGAGTTAGTATCATTAATCTCAAGAGAAAACAGATTAAAGTCAGCAATTTATTATGTAAGAAAGCAATATGACTTTATTATTATTGATTGTCCACCTTCATTAGGACTTTTAACACTCAACTCATTGACAGCTGCTGATACTATACTCGTTCCAATTCAATGCGAATATTATGCTTTAGAAGGACTGAGTCAGCTTATGAATACTGTTAAGCTTGTTCAGAGACATTTAAACCCCGAATTAGAGGTGGAAGGGGTTGTTCTAACTATGTTTGACGCAAGGACCAATCTATCTATACAAGTTGTAGAAGAGGTTAAGCAATATTTCAGAAATAAGGTATATAGAACTGTCATTCCGAGAAATGTAAGGTTGAGTGAAGCACCTAGCTTTGGCTTACCTATTATATTGTACGATCCAAAATCAAAGGGAGCTGAATGCTATATTGAACTAGCGGAAGAAGTAATTCAATATTCAGATGATCCAGTGCTAAGAGGATAAGATGATCCCCTACTAAGAGGATGATTCAACCTTCTTATAAGAGATTGAATGTATAACTGACCAGAAATTTGGTTTAAGGAGATGTTTGATAATGGTTAAAAAGGGACTAGGAAAGGGATTAGGAGCATTAATTGCTAGTGAGTCTAATGATGATAACACCGGAATCATTGAGGTTAGAATTAATGAATTAGAACCAAACTCTGATCAGCCTAGAAAGTATTTCGATGACGATAAGTTAATTCAATTATCAGATTCAATTAAACAACATGGTGTAATACAACCTATTATTGTAAAAAAACATAATAATATATATACTATCATCGCTGGCGAAAGACGTTGGAGAGCCGCAAAGCTAGCTGGGTTAGCAAAGGTACCAGTAGTGATAAAAGAGTATACAGATAAGCAAGTAATGGAAATTGCGCTTATTGAAAATTTACAAAGGGAAGATTTAAATCCTATAGAAGAAGCTGATGCATACCAGAAGCTTATAGATGAGTATAATTTGACACAGGAACAAATATCAGAAACATTAGGAAAGAGTAGGCCTGCAATTGCAAATACTCTTAGGCTATTAAACTTACCTAATAGTATAAAAGAGTATGTTATTAGTGGAGATTTAAGTAGTGGACATGCTAGATGTTTAATTGTTTTATCAGATGAAATTAAACAACAAGTTGCGGCAAAATATATTATTGACAATAAATTGAGCGTTAGAGAAACAGAAAAGTATATCAAAAAACTAATGGAGGACTCTCCTAAAAAAGTTAATAGAACAAGCCCAGATATAATTGATATTGAAAATAAACTAAAAAATATTCTAGGTACTAAGGTTAAATTACTAGCAAAAAATAATAAGGGTAAAATAACAATAGAGTATTTTTCAAATGATGAATTGGACCGTATCATTGATTTTTTTTACAGAGAACGCTAAAAAAACGAGGCTCTAAAATTGGTTTTGAGCGTTTATTTTAGATATGGCAATATAATATGTATTTAAAACAATTAATTTTAAATTAGGCGTATTTTTAGACAAAATTGCAAGTATGGTCGGCAGGATGTTTTAATGGAAAGGATATTACAACAATGCAAGAGTTGGTACAAAATTTTTTAGACATTCCAGTAGAGTATTTGGTTCTGTTTGGATTTTTATTTTTATTAATATTAATAACATTGATTTCATTATCAAATACTAATAAAAAACTGAATAAGTTAAAGTTAAAGTATAACAAGTTTATGAATGGACTTAGTGATAGAAATATAGAGGACTTAATTAATAATTGTATAGAAGATGTAAATAAGGTAAAGCAGAAAAATAGTGATATTGAATTAAAAATTAATACTATAGATAGGTTATTAATTCAATGTGTGCAAAAAGTCGGAATTGTTAGATTTAATGCTTTTGATAACGTTGGCAGTGATTTAAGTTTCTCCATTGCTTTGATGGATAATAATGATACTGGAGTTGTTATTAGTGGCATATACGCTAGAGATAGTTCCTCCACTTATGCAAAACCTATATCAAAAGGGAAATCAAGTTATCCCCTTTCTGCTGAAGAAATTCAGGCTATAGACATAGCAAAAAAATCAAATATAGAACGTAATTATAAGGAAAAAATATATGTTCCAGAGGAATAGAGAATGAGTAATAACAAAAAAAATGAAAATAACCAAATATGGATGTATGCAGTTGTTCTTTTTACCTCAGCTTTTATAATTTTATTGCTTACTGCATATAGTCAAGAAAAATTTCATAATAATGTAAGTGATATGCAAAATAAATTGGATAGTGAAAAAAGCAGTAAGCTAACAGCTATGACTGACTTGAATACGGCTATTAAGGAAAATAAGATTTTATCTGAAGAGCTCGATTCAATGAGGAAAAAGTTAATTGATTCGGAGCAAAAGTTAGCTGAAGAAGAGCAAAAAAACAAGGATCAACAAGCAACGATGGAGGCAACAGAGACAACCTACAATCTCATACTAATTGCTCAAGAATATTACAATCAGGGAGATATAGTAAATTGTGCAATTACACTCAAATATGAGATTGATATAGAGAACCTTACACAAAAAGGTGCCCAATTTTATAATGATTTAGTTGCCAAAACATATTCAGATGCATCCAAAAAACTATATAATGATGGCGTAAATAAGTATAGGAAAAAGGATTATAAGGAAGCTATTATTAGCTTTAATAGAAGTATTGATTTAGCTCAAGGTGATATTTATTTAGAGAATAGTCACTACTTTATAGCAAAGTGTTACTATAGGGACAATAATTATAAGGAAGCTATTAATGCTATTAATGATTTTATAAAGGTCTACCCTGATAGTAGTTATGTTGGTGAACTTAAAAATATTTTAGAGAAAATAAGTTGATTGGTAAAATGTTCTTATATATAAGTGTTGACAAATAGTACATTTCATTGTAAAATAAAATTCGTCGCTTGAGATATCAGCGACGATATATGGAGAGATGGTCGAGTTGGTTTAAGGCACCGGTCTTGAAAACCGGCGTAGGTGTGAGCCTACCGTGAGTTCGAATCTCACTCTCTCCGCCAACTAAATAGTTAAGCTAACTCTATTGAGTTAGCTTAAAATAATGGAGAAGTACCCAAGCTGGCCGAAGGGGACGGTTTGCTAAATCGTTAGGCGCGCAAGCGTGCCGGGGTTCGAATCCCCGCTTCTCCGCCACAATTTGTCCGAAAACCTTTAATATCAAGGGTTTTCGGACTTTTTGATTTTATAATATGCTCTCAAATTAATTATATTTATAATATATATCTACAGTATGCAAAAAGAGTGTGGATTAAAATCTGTTTTATATGATTTAATCCACACTCTTTTTCATTTTATTATTTAATAATATTTGTTTTAATAAACCTTATTGAATACATAAAATCACTAGAATTATCTTTTTTTAATCTGAATCTTACTTATCATTAAATATGAGAGCAATACAACCAAAATCGCAACAATAATAGTATTCACAATAGTATAATTCTTCCCTATAATTGCAAAGGAGTTATATAGATTTGCTATAGATAGAAAAGCACCAGCGATGGTGATAGGAACTCCTGAGAATACATTATTAAATGTAGTTACGTTATATCTCGCCAGTCTAAAAGCCCCTGCTATAGGGAAAATAACTGCAAGTAAGAATCCTAGTGGTCCCAATGTCATAAAGCTTATATTCCAACATATTACAATTGGAGCAACCCCGAATGAAACTAAATCAGACAGTGAGTCGAGCTCCTTACCTAATTCACTTGTACAATCTAGCATTCTTGCAACTTTGCCATCAAATCTGTCCGTTAGTGCTGCTACCATTACTAATAATGAAGCTTGAATAAGATCACCTTGGAAAGCAAGAAGCAAAGCCACTATACCTAAAGACAGATTAATGAATGTAAGCATGTTTGGTAAGGAATGCTTGATTTTTGTTTTGTTGTTCAACACATCACCCTCAATAAAAAATTAAAATAATTTATACATAGTATTTCAGTTTTAAGCAAATTGTATATATAATAAGATTATAATTAAAATTACCAAATTAAACAAGTAAAAGAAGAGAATTATACAATGAAAAAATTAGATTACATTTTTTTTGATTTAGATGGAACCTTAATAGATAC
>JAEZFR010000022.1 GCA_023417285.1 Bacillota bacterium | reverse complement strand
CCTCTAAGTTGAAATCGGGAATATATTGTGTATCTGAAGAATTTCTTTCTTGAACATATCCATTTGTAAGGCCTAAACTGTATAAGTGCTGGGTAACTCTTTCATATTCAGCTCGTGTTATGGGCCTATTTACCTTTGGAAACTCATTTGCTCTATAAAAGGGAGTATACTGGCTCATCAAAGATACATAAACAGTTGTGGGCAGATTCTCTGCAATCCAATTAAGTATATTTATACTGCCCTTGGTATGTCCAGGTAATATTAGATGCCTTATTATAAGACCCCGTTTGATTATCCCATTTTCATCAAATACTGGTGAGCCTACCTGCCTAAACATCTCCATTACTGCCTTTTCACAGATTTGAGGATAATCTGGTGCAAAGGAATATGCTTGTGCTGTTTTTTCTGAAAAGTACTTAAAGTCTGGCAAATAAACATCAATAATAGTCTCAAGCTCCTTGAGGGTAGATACCTTCTCATACCCATTTGAGTTATAGACTACAGGTATTTTTAACTGTCCTGACTCTTTTAGCGGTAAAATACTCCCTATTATTGCGTCAGTGTAATGAGTAGGATTAACAAGGTTAATATTATGTGCACCAGCTAGTTGTAACTCCAAATAAATCTCCATCAGGCGCTCTATAGATACTTCCTTCCCAAAGTTGCCCTGGCTAATATCATAGTTCTGACAATATATACACTTTAGATTACATCCCGAAAAAAATACTGTTCCCGAGCCAACATTTCCACTAATGCAGGGTTCCTCCCATTGGTGAAGAAATGCTTTGGCCACCTTTGGCATAGCATATGACTTGCAAAATCCCATATTTATTCTACGATTGACTCCACAATTCCTAGGACACTTTGTGCACAATTCTTCCATAATCTAATCTAAGCTCCCCGTAAATAATTAACAATATTGTAACCAGTATTTACATTAACATAAATTAAAAATATAATTATCATTATAGTTCTAATAAAATATTATACTGTATTAGTAAAAAACACAGTATTAAATTTATATTTATTTATTTGAAAATTGGAAATGTCTTGGAGAAAGGATTATTTATCAAAAAATGCGAGTTAATTCAGTGGGATTTAAGGAGCGAAAAAGCCGTTTGCCAAAAAACGCTTTTCTCGCCATTTTATATATATTGGTTATTTTAATAGTTGCAGTTGGTGTGCTTTCTTTTATCTCAGGGTTTAACCTTACACACCCGAAGAAGATTGAAACTCCACAGATTACATCAAATATAGCTCCTGATTACAGAAATGTTAGCTTTTATTGTATTGAGTCAAAGGAGAAGCTCAATGGTTGGTATTTTAATGCCTTAGGGTCAAAAAACACAGTACTTATTGTTCATGGTTATGGACAAAATAGACTTCCTTTTGGAGAAGATACTTTTAAGCTCATTTCAATGCTCAATGATAAGGGCTATAATGTAATGACCTATGACTTACGTGGTGCAGGCAACTCAGCAGGTTCCATTTCTACCTTCGGTAAAAATGAGAAGATTGACGTTATGAGCGCAATTAAATACCTAAAGCAGCAAGGGACCAAAAATATTATTATTCTGGGTTATTCCACTGGTGCCTCCGCAAGCCTTTTAGCTCTGCTAGAAACCCCTTATAGAGATAGTATCGCTGGGATTATTGCAGACAGCCCTTATTCAAAAGTTGACAACTTTATAACGGATTTGATTTCTGAAGAGACACATTATCCTAGTTTTCCTTTTGATCACACTATAAAGCTAGTAGTCAAACAGATTTGTAAAGCTGATAGTAGCTTAGATATTATACCAAAGATACCTGAAATCATACCGACACCAGTCTTGTTTATTGATGGACAACAGGAGAACTTTAGGCACTATGGAAACACCAAGCTTCTATATGAAATGTACTCTCGCAAGCATCCTACTACAGCTTATTATTGGAACTCTGGAGCTACAGATTACCTTGGGAGTTACTTGAAATATCCTGATGAATACATGAATAGGATTTTTGATTTTATAGACTTGTCAATGAAAGATGCAGAGGCAGCAAAATAGCTGCCTCCTGTTTTTTCTTTTCACTCAATCTTCATTTCTTAGCGTTTTATCCCGCTAGAAATAATATGGCTAAGGTAAAAATCTATTTTACCTCAGCCTCTTAAAATGAGAAATCTCGTTATTTTTTTGTATCGAAACAAGTGGTTGTAGCCGCAACAGCATTGTACTTACTTGCTCGATAAGCGCTGGTGGCTACCTTACCATGATTAATCTTTTTGATCTCTGTGGCAAGTTTATCTAGTACATTATGAGCCTGCTTATTATTGGATTGTTCAACATTCTCGATCTCTCTAAGTGTATTCACAATCTTTTCTATTACTTGTCTTAACTCCGATAGGCCATCAATATCATGTACATTAAGCTGGTCAAGAGTGTTAACCTTTTTTATAGATTTTAGTCTTTCAAAGTATACCGAAAATGCCTCATCAGACTTATCTATCCTGTCTATAAGTTCCTGTTTTGCATCTATGGATTTCTGTAAAGCCTCGATAGAATCCTCAGTAATTACAGTAGACTGTCTTCTTGTCTCTTCAAGCACTTGGCCTAACAATTCAAGCTTATTTAAAGACAACTGTATTAGCTTCTTTACATATTCCTCCGGTGTCATCTATTACCCCCTAATCATTATACCAAACCCGCAGCAGCAAGAGAAGTTTCAGTATTTGAGCCTATAGCCTGTTTAGGTGGACTATGCTTAGCTAACTTCATGGCTTGAGCCCAAGTATCCCTAAATTCCTTTGCAAGGTTCAGAACTTCCTCCAGTATTTCATTATCTTTTTTAACATCAGCAGTAATAAGCCTTTGATTCATATAATCGTAAATCAGATACATTGTTTCTGAAACAGGATATTTCATATCAAGAGTAACCTTAAATTCTGTAATAATATTCTGTGCCTTTACAATACAGGTATGCGCCTTTTCCACTTCCTTTTTTTCAACATTATTCATTGCCTGCATGAGAAATTTAACCAGGCCATTGTATAGCATAAGCGTTAGTTCTTCCGGTGTGGAAGTATTAATAGTGTTCGCTCTATATTGATCCATAAGTAACCTCCGTATATTAGTTATTATCCTAAGCTTGATAGCTGCGATGTAAGCCAGTTACTTTGGGCACTTAGCTTTGACATTGCTGTTTCCAATGCTGAATACTTTTGATAGTAAGCAATTTCCTTTGCATCAAGCTTACTAGCAAGCTCTGTCATTCGCGTCTGATAATCAGTAATCTCGTTGTACAAAACATTACTATATTCTGAAAAATCACCGGTAATGCCAGCTTGTTCAAGCAGCAAGCCTTTTTTACCATTTGAATCTCTAATAGTTCTAATATTAGTTTCTATTACATCAAAGAATCTGCTTGCAATACCCTGACTTTGATAACTTGCAGTTTTTTCAGCAGCTGTAGCATTACTAGAAAGCTCTTTAGCAGGTGCTGTAAACAAGCTCTGCACCGCATCAGGGTCTTTTGCTATAGCAGCTTTTAATGCATCCTCGTCTATTGTAAGAACCCCTCTATCAGACCAGGATGTCGATGCTATTCCTATATCCCTTAATGATAGCTTCTGGCCCTTAACAGAGTCTGTTAAGGCCCTGTTCATATCATCTAGCATATTCTGCAGAATAGAATCATTTCTAAGAATACCCGTTTTAGCCTTGGCTTCCCACTTCTCAATCTGATCATCTGTCATTGATGACCTTTGCTCTGAAGTAAGTGGCTGATAATCTCTATCATATTTCTCAGCTAACTTAGTATTTACTTTATCCAGCATTTCGTTATACTTGTTAACAAAGTCTTTTATGTTTTTAAACAACGAGTCTGTATCCCGAGTAATTGTAATGCTTTCTTCGGTAGTGCTTACATCTTTTAATTTAATTGTTATTCCATTTATTAAAATGGAGTTATCACTTCTGGTTATCTTCTGTCCGTTTACTGATATTACAGCATCTTTACCCTGTGTAAAATTCGCCCCATTGGTTTCGTCCAACAGGTTTAATGCCTTTAGAAAATCCCCGCCCTCATCACTAAGATTTACCGAGGTACCTGCACCTAGCCTCTTGGATTCAACCTTGACAGAATCTGATAATGTATCATATGTCATCCTAACATTGGCAGCTTCATTTGCGTTAACCTTATCAAAAACATCCTGCAATGTATTTTCTTCTCCAAATTCAAATTCAACATTATTTATAGAAAATCTTACCTTGTCATCATGATTAAATATAAAGGACTTTGAAAGTTTACCCCTTAAATCTGACAATGTAGTGTTTGTCGAAATTCTATTGCTTTTGCTCGATTCAGTGGTAAACCCCAATTCAGCAACTGCAGACTGATTCTCATCATTGGGAGTAAATATTGAAACATTTGTAACTCCCGAAGATATATCTGAAGAGAACTTTAATACATTGCTATCACCAACAGATACGGTAACCTTACCTTCTCCAAAAGCCTTTGCGATTGCACTGTTAAGATTCCTAAGCAGGGCATCTGTCTCTGTCTCAGTATCTACTGGTGACATATCGGCAGGTATAGTAATCTGCTGACTTACACCATCTATACTAAGCATAAACTTCTTGCCCTTAACACCCTCATAATTAAATGGCTGAGAGCCTGAGATATCTTTTGAAATAGCCCCCGAGCTTGTTACAGATCCAGCACTAGCAATAGCATCAACCTTAATCTTATAAGTACCAGCTGTGGCATCAGCATTTGCAACAGCAGAGAATGCAGTTGAGGAGCCAGACACATTCATAGTCTTGTAAGCGGCTTGTGACAGAAGATTTGAAGACATTTTAGCAACGTCAAAATATTCGTCCTTTAGTCCCTTTACCAAGCCAGTAATATCTCTGTATGCACTTATTTTCCACTCCACAAGTTGCTTTTTCTGTTCAAGCTTATCATAGGGTGCCCGTTCTACGGTCATTAATTGCTTAATAAGCGAATCAGTATCAAGACCAGTAGATAACCCACTAATTCTAAGTTTCGATGAAGATGTGTATCCCCCCAGTGAACTTATTGGCATAATATCAAACCCTTTCCTAAATGTATCTAACTACATGTTTTATCGTATATAATGCAAATCATATCTTAGCTTATATATTACAATATAAGTTATCGTCTCTCATCAACTAGTACACCAGCCATCTCACATAGCTTGGCAACCATATCTAGAACCTTCTCATTTGGTATCTCTCTAATAATTTCATTTGTGTCAGTATCTATAACCTTTACCATTATCTCTTTTGTCTTTTCATGGATGGTAAACTCAAACTTCTTGTTTGCACCCATAATGGCTTTGTTAGCCTTTTCAATAGCATCAATAACTACTTTCTCAGATAC
>JAEZFR010000565.1 GCA_023417285.1 Bacillota bacterium | reverse complement strand
CAGTGATGCCTGCTTTTTTACTGCTCCAATATTGTTTGCTACCATGGGCATGCCGTAGACTACACAGCTTTTTTCATCTTGACCTATAGTAAAGGCCCCTGCTTTTCTCATAGATAATAACCCTTTTGCACCATCGCTACCCATCCCAGTCAATATAACTCCCACTGCCTTGTTTGCTGCATACTTAGCAACCGATTCAAAAAGAACATCTACTGAAGGACAATGTCCACTTACTTTTGGTCCGCTATAGCAATTTACGTAGTATTTGCCATTATCCCTTCTGAGCTCCATGTGCTTGTCACCGGCTGCGATGAGGACTTGTCCCACCATGACCATATCACCGTCCTCAGCTTCTTTTACACTCATATGGCAAATACTGTTCAACCTTTCAGCATACATTTTAGTAAAACCTGACGGCATGTGCTGTACCACCACAATACCAGGAAAAGTCCTGGGTAAATTTTTTATAATACTATGTATCGCTTGTGTACCACCTGTTGATGCACCAATTGCAATAATATTATCACTAGTTTGAATCATGGTTCTATTCCCTTCGATCTACCAAAACATGAGCTTTTTCTTTTATTAATTGGTATCTCAATGGCAACCGTAGTGCCCTTATCCTTTTCGCTATCTATCAAAACACTACCACCAATCATATCAATATTTTGCTTTACAACATCCATACCTACGCCTCTACCGGAATACTCTGTGACATTTTCGGTAGTAGTGAGACCTGGAAGCATTAGCAAAGAATATATCTCTTGGTCGGTTACCTCTTGTTGACTTTTTCCAATAAGTCCCTTCTCTCGGGCCTTTGCTAGGATTTTTGCCTTATTAACCCCTTCACCATCGTCGCTTACTGTAATGACAACATTATCCTCTGTATTCTTTACCGCAACGCAAATCCTTCCGCATTCTGGCTTTTGTTTTGAAATCCTCTCTTTTGTACTTTCAATCCCATGTACCATTGCATTTCTTATAATATGTATAATAGGATCACAAAGCTTATCTATAATATTTTTATCAACCTCTGTCTCTTCCCCTTCAATTGTAAGGTCTACCTGCTTTTCAAGTCTTTTACTCATATCTCTAACTATTCTATTAATCTTTTGAAAAACAACTGCAATTGGTACCATTCTAATAGATATAATAACGTCCTGCAGCTCGTCAGTCAGAGTTTTTAGTTGTGTTACTGCCTGATATAGGTTATCGTATTTAGAGTCTCTTATTTTTTGGTCGTTAGTAATCATATCTTCCGTTATGGCTATTTCATTCACTAAATCAAATAACTTGTCAACCTTCGAGATATTTACACTTATAACATTTTGTTTACAAGGTTTGGCAACGTCCTTTGAAAAAATCGAACTCGCTTTGTAAGTAGTTGTCTCCGCGGTAATATTTTTTACTAGTCCTTCAAAGTCTTCTACTATATTCAGCTCAAAGTTTTTTATCAGCATCGCTTGTTCAAACTGATTGTATATTTCCTCAAAAGCCTCATTGCTTTTGAAATACATGGAAAACCCATTGTTTTGAATGATTTCACAAGTTTTTGAATCCTCTATAAGTCTTGAAGGCCAGTAGTGCAACTCCGAACATAGGTCATTGATATTATGCACAAGAGAAAAAGCCCTAATATTCTCCATTTCACATTCTTCTTGAAAAAACACCTGGGCCTTATAACCCTTAGTTTCTTTTAGTATATTTTTAGGTGTTATGTAAAAACGCTCTTTTTGTTCCTCAGTTAGCTCTTTTTTGTATTCTCCAAACTGGCCAGTAAGCTTATCAAGATAGTTATTCAGCTTTGTGGTAAGCGCTTTTTCAGAACCCCTATCCTCCAACCCATCTTGTATTTTTGATATCTCCTCTTTAATATAATCAGAGGCTTCTAAAACTAGATCACACACACCAGAAAGATTAGGAATAGTTAACCTTTTCTCGCGAATATAGTAAAACAAATCCTCCATACTGTGAGCAGCAGCAGCTATATTTTCGAACATCATCATAGCCGCAGTACCCTTGATTGTATGCATTATTCTGAATATTTCATTTATACTGTCGGCGGATAAATCATTATTCTTCTCGACATTAAGTAATATCTCTTCTAACTGATCTATCAGCTGATTTGTTTCAAAAATAAACATATCTAGCATAGGATCAGTATTTTGCAATATATCCATACCTATGGTCCTTTCAAACTAATAGCATGCCCGAGTATTATTCTAGTTTTTTTAATGCATTTATTAGCACTTCTTCTTTAAATGGCTTAACAACAAAACCTCTAGCACCACTAAGTACTGCCTCTGCAACAAGGGCATCTTGACCCATAGCAGAGAGCATAAGTACCTTTACATTCTTATTTATTTCTTTTATAGCATTCAATGCCTTTATTCCGTCCAACACAGGCATTGTAATATCCATTGTAATAATATCAGGATTTAATTCCTTATACCTATTCACTGCTACAAGTCCATTTTCAGCTTCACCGCACACCTCATATCCATTCTTCTCCAACATCACTCTAAGAGAAGCACGCATAATTCCGGCATCATCTACAATCATTACTCGCTTCATAACAACTAATCATTTCCTTTCCGATTATGTTAATGCGTTTAAAATATAAAAGCCTTTAACTCTTTTTCATAGAAGGAATATGCAGGCTCAACTTCCACTTGTGCTTTTTTAACAGGTAGTTTTACAGTAAATGTACTTCCTTGATTAGGTTTGCTACTTACTTCTATTTTTCCACTAAGTACTCGTGCTAAATCATGGCTAATTGCTAGACCTAAGCCGAAGCCACCGTGTTGCCGAGTATAAGATTCATCTCCTTGGGTGTATGGCTGGAAAAGCTGGGAGATTTTCGACATATCAAAGCCTATTCCGGTATCTGTTATAGAAAAACACAACTCCAACTCTTCAGAATTCTCTGTAAGAAAAACTGCTTCAGCTGATATCATAACATTACCTTCGTCAGTAAACTTTATAGCATTGTCAACAATCTGCTTTAGGATAATTGAAATTTTCTCCACGTCTCCAACTAATGCGCTTGGCATATTGCAGCTTACAACATATTCAAAGGAAATGTTTTTTTCGAGCAGTCTATTATGGAATATATCAGCTAAACTCATAAGTATTTCGTCAACTTTAAAGATGCGTTCCTGTTTTGTAATTTGACCCGTCTCAATCATTATCATTTCGGAGATATTATTTATAAGCTCTATCATCTTTTGGGTAGATTCCTTCAAAACATTTACCGTACTTTTTTGCTCCTCGTTCAAATCCTCCATCTCAAGCAACTGAACCATTCCAAAAATTCCGTTTATGGGGGTTCGGAGCTCATGACTCAGATTGTAACGGAATACACTCCTAACTCTTTTTGCCTCCTCAATTGCATTTTCTGCTTCACAGTTGACCTTTGAGAGGTTTTGCTGAAGGTTTATTCTATCCTCCAGCTCCTTTTTGAGCTGGTTCATAAGTATAGAGTTGTTGAGTATAATGGCAATAAAGTTACAAATGCTATCCAAAAAAAAGTGGTCTTCTTCAGTAAATACAGCTATTCTCTTATATCCAAAGCAAATAACCCCCAAGCAGTTTTTTTGAAATAAAATAGGGTAACTGCCAGCCAGCTTTATGCCTTCATTTATATATGAAGGTACATGCTCTTGATCTGGAATGTTTTTTGCTAATGACATATTTCTCTGCTTTTCTAAATATGTTTTGCCCATTATACCTTCCCCAGGGGAAACATGCTTAAATAGGCTGGCAAACTCTTCACTTAATCCTGTGGCTGAGTATAGCACCAGCATTTTGTACACTTCGTCATATATATAAATGGATACATAATCAACATTTAAAGTATCCAGTATTATTCTATGTACGCTTTCTAGTCTATCCTGCAATTCAACAATCTTTGAGCTGTTGCTGTAAAGTAAATTTAGCATTCTCAGCCCTTTTTGCTTTTTATCTACCTGATTTTTGACCTTGTTGAATTTCATCTTTATCATATTGCTCTCTATAAGCATAGAAAGCAAATCTTTGTAATAATCCATAATGCTATTAAGTTTAACACTCGAATACCTTGGAAGGTTATGAATCTCTGATATGTATTTTTCTTCATCTAACCCGCATTCTTTTGCTTGGGTTTTGAAAAAAGCCTCATCAATAACTTCGTCCTCATACCAAAACTGACCAATTATTATAGTAGCTACATGAAAGCCGTCAACATTAACAGGTACTCCTATCTCATTGAGACCATTTTGACATTTGTAACTAATGGTACCTTTCCAGACGTTGTTAATGATATAGTTAAGACTGGAGCTACACTTTTTTTGACATTCTAAATAAACCATGTGTGAGTTCTTGCAAAAGTTTCTCCATCCTACCATTGCCAGGACATCACCCTGATCATCAAGAATACCGACAGGAATACCTGCGGCATCATAAAGACTGTTCACCATTTTACGTAAAACATCAATATCTACAAGCTCATTAATGCTAATAGTACTCAAGAAACCACCTCAATTACAATATATATAAAGTAAAAAAATCGTTATGTCATATTGCGTTTTCTAAAAGTATTGCATTAAGTAGTAATAAAATGTCTAATATTAACTTATTCTGCACAATCCATAAAATTCCTCTTTTATATTTTTAATAAATGGCTACACTTTTTTAAGATATTCATTTGAGTTGCATCAGAATATTTGCTATAATGTTTTAAGTTTATGAATAACAAAGTATTTGGATAAAATATGGATATCAAAAATAAAATTTCTAATTGAAGGGATAAATATGGAAAAGAGTAAAATTGAAAGGCTCAATGAGCTTGCAAAAAAAGCAAAAATTACTACACTTACCACCGAAGAATTAACCGAAAGGGATGTACTTAGAAAAGAATACATCGCTTCATTTAAATCAAATTTAAAGGCAACTTTAGATAATGTAGTTATAGTAGATAAAGAAGGTAATAGAAAAAGCCTTAGGAAGGATTAGAACATGCT
>JAEZFR010000171.1 GCA_023417285.1 Bacillota bacterium | reverse complement strand
GTGGACAACAACAGCGTATTGCCTTGGCTAGAGCAGTTGTTATTCATCCTGAGGTTCTTTTGATGGACGAGCCGCTTTCTAATCTGGATGCAAAATTGCGCACAGAGATGAGAAATGCAATAAAACTGATTCAGCAGCAGGTGGGAATTACGACAGTGTATGTAACCCATGATCAGGAAGAAGCATTGGCAGTATCCGACCGAATTGCTGTTATGAATGGTGGAGTAATTCAGCAGATTGATACTCCTAAGAATATTTATCAGCGCCCAGCAAATACCTTTGTTTCTACGTTTATTGGACTTTCCAATATATTGAATGGAGTTCTTGAAAGTAATGAAAATGGCAAAGCATTAATAAAGATTGGTAATTATAAATTCCAAATGAATAACATTAAAAAAGACTGCGGTTCCAATTGTCCTGTTTTAGTATCAGTTCGTCCTGAAGAATTTATAATTAGCAAAGATACCGAAGAAGGTATTCCGGTTACAGTAAAAAGCAGTGTTTTTTTGGGAGTTAAAACACATTATTTTATTGAAACAAAAGAAGGACAAGAGATAGAAGTAATTCAGGATTCAGATTTGGATGAAATAATTCCAAATGGAAAGAAAATTAATCTTAAAGTACAGGTACAAAAAATAAATGTGTTCAGTGAAGATGGTAGTATGAGTTATATAGATAGGGAGGTTCGCCCATGAATACTACAAAAAAGAGATTGAACATATGGCTAGTATTATCATTAGCAATATTAGCTTTGTTTATAATTTTTGTAGTGTATCCAATAGGTCTTATACTTTATAAAAGTATTTTGATGGATGATGGCACTATAAACTTTGGTTATTTTACAAAATTCTTTTCCAAGAAGTTCTATTGGAGTACGCTGATTAACAGTTTTAAGGTTACGATAGCTTCTACATTAGTATCAGCTGTTTTAGGACTTATTATGGCTTATTTGTTAAAGAGCATAAAGATTAAAGGAAGTAAGTATTTAAATATTCTTATCGTTATATCTTATTTGTCACCTCCATTTATAGGAGCATATGCCTGGGTACAGCTTCTTGGAAGAAACGGAGTTATTACCAGAATATTAAATTCTTTATTTGATGCTAAACTAGATGGTATTTATGGATTTGCAGGTATTGTACTTGTTTTCTCATTACAATCCTTCCCATTGGTTTATATGTATGTTTCGGGTGCTTTGAAAAACCTGGATAATTCTTTGAATGAAGCAGCAGAAAGCCTTGGTTGTTCAGTAGTTCAAAGAGTTTGGAGAGTTATCGTACCATTATTAACTCCCACATTGTTAGCTAGCTCACTGTTGGTTTTCATGCGTGTCTTCTCAGACTTTGGTACACCGATGCTTATTGGAGAAGGTTATAAGACATTCCCGGTATTACTATATAGCCAGTTTATGGGCGAAGTAAGTACCGACGCGCATTATGCAGCAGCTCTATGCGTTATCATAGTTGTAATTACATTGGTTATGTTCTTCTTGCAGAAGTACATAGGAAATCGTATGACCTACTCTATGTCAGCCCTAAAACCGATGGAAGCACAAAAAGCGACCGGAATTCGCAACGTTATTGCTCACGGAGTTGTTTATTTAGTTGTATTTATTGCAATTTTACCACAATTAACAGTTTTTACTACCTCGTTCTTGGAAACAAAAGGAGCGTCTTATACCTCGCAATTTACTTTGCAAAATTATAAGAATATTATGATGCCGAAGAATATTAGTACAATAACCAACACTTATTTATTTGGTTTGGCTGCAATAATATTGGTTGTAATTTTGGGAGTATTGATATCATATTTGACTGTAAGAAAGAGGTCGTTCTTGACATCAATACTGGATACCTTGACAATGTTTCCATATATTATACCTGGTTCGGTATTAGGTATTTCATTTTTATATGCATTTAACAAAAATCCGTTATTGCTAAGCGGAACAGCTATTATAATTATTATTTCGTTGAGTATTCGACGTATGCCATATACAATTCGTTCCAGCACAGCAATAATTGGACAGATAAGTCCTAGTATTGAAGAAGCTGCAATTAGTTTGGGATCTACGGAGACAAAATCTTTTATAAAGATAACTGTACCAATGATGATGTCAGGTGTATTATCCGGCGCAATTATGAGTTGGATTACTTTAATTAGTGAATTAAGTTCCTCCATTATTCTATATACAAGCAAGACCCAGACTTTAACTGTAGCCATTTATACAGAAGTTATCCGTAGTAATTTTGGAAATGCAGCTGCATATTCAACGGTATTGACAATAACAAGTATTTTATCCTTGTTATTATTCTTTAAGGTATCTGGAAGTGAAGATATTAGTGTATAGTTTAACAGTTATTTTCAAATAACAATATATCATAGCGTATTGCTACGATATATTGTTATTGACTTATTAGGGCTTCTGTTCTGAAATATTTATAGAATCAGAGAGGGGGCAATATGGCATCTAATCGATATAGAACCTATGTACAGAGAACATTTTATCGTTATACCTTTTCAATTATACTGATTCTTTGTATACTGGTATTTTTATTTCTGACAATTGACATTAAATGGCTAACTAAAGCGAAAAGTGAGAAGAATAATACGAGTATTGCACAGGTTTTGGAACAGGAAATAGTAAGCTACGAAGAAGGGTTAAATGTTCTTGCCAAGGATTATCATATAATAAATGCATGTAAACAACAAACAAATGAACTGGCTGTAAAAGCGAATCGCCTACTCTATGATTTTTCAAATTCTCATGAAATTCGTGGAGTATTTACCCTTGTAGCTGTAGAAGGAAACATAATTTGCTCGAATTTGTATAAAGACAACCAAAATATATTTTTGCAGAGTTTTCTTTTTAAAAGTTTGGTTCCCAAAATGTTACATGAGACTGAGAGAACCTTTTTGGTGCCAAGTCGTCTCAACTATTCCTATAATCAGACAGGGGGGTTGTTGATAGGATGTACTGTGAAGGAAGGAATAAAGCCTATAGCATTTTTATTCTTTGAGTTGCAGGATCAAGAAATATACGAGCTTGTAAGTGAATATAAGGTAGATGATGTCATTTTAACGGATCAATTTAATAATTTAGTCTTTTCTATTGGAAGGCAAAGCGAGGATTCTATGGGAAAGTATCTCGTTGGAAGTCATCAGTTTAAAAATAATCAAAATAATATAATTGAATTAAATGGAGGGCAATATCTAGTAATAAAGAACGTTTTTCACAGTGGTGCATTGCACCTATACACACTTACATCTATAAGTTTCCAAAAAGATCTATTTCGTTATGCAATTTTGTTTCTTATATTTGTTGGAATATTAATATTAATAATTCTAAAACCCCTTACCTTGCATATTACAAATAAGAATTTATATGCTATAGAAGAACTTAGAAAATCTGTATTAGAAATGGGAAAGGGAAATTTGGAATATTCATTACGTCAACATGTTTTTGAAGAATTTCAGGAGTTGAACGATACTTTCCAACAAATGGTATTGCAACGAGAAGATCTTCAAAAAAGAAACAATGAGTTAATGGAAAGGAAAAGGGTAATGGAAATTAAACAGCTAGAAGAAAAGATTAATCCACATTTTGTATTTAATGTTTTAGAAACTTTACGATATGAGGTTTTGATTGATCCGGCTATAGCTTCTGAAATGATAATGGCTTTTGCCAATATAATGCGTTACAACGTTTATTATGGCGATACTATTGTACCTCTTAATACAGACATAGCATATGTGAAAGATTATTTAATGTTACAAAAGATGCGCTATAACCGTCGTTTGACATATGATATTGATATACCTGAAGAGCTTATAGAATGTAGAATTCCAAAACTAGTAATTCAACCAATTGTAGAGAATGCTTTAAAGCATGGAATGAAAGATGTTGAAACTATTGATATAAGGATTACTGCTTCCATTTTGCATGAAAATTTAATAATTAGTGTGCAGGATAATGGGACAGGAATTGAACCTGAAATACTGGATGAATTATTTATAGATTTAGAAAGGGAAGATGTGTATAAAGAGCACATAGGAATGTACAATTCTCATCGAGTTGTCAGACTACTATATGGGCCACCGTACGGATTAAAAATAGAGAGTACCTATGGGAAAGGCACATTAGTAAAAATAATCCTTCCAATAAATAAGGAGAATGATAATGCATAAGGTATTAATTGTAGAAGATGAAGACATTATGCGCAAGGGCTTAATGTTTATGGCCCAATGGCAAGAGGTGGATTGCATTGTTGTAGGAGAGGCAGTAAATGGTCAGGATGGTCTGGAGAAAATTCAAAAATACCAACCAGACATTGTAATTGTGGACATTAACATGCCAGTCATGAATGGGCTTGAAATGTTAGAAAAAAGTATACGGGAATATGGGTACGATGCTATTATTGTATCAGGCTACGAAGAATTTGAATATGCAAGAAGGGGCATTAGCTTGGGAATTACGGAATATTTATTAAAGCCTATTGATTATCCAAAACTTTATGAAGCAATTCAAAAGATTCAGGTTAAGAGAAATACGGACACTAAAATGAAGAATGTAATTCACCAGATTGATGTTGAAAAGAAAAAATTTGGAGTTCTGGAGTATGAGGAAAGGAAAACAGGGAACCGCTATATTGATTTAATGATTCAAACAATTCATGACAAGTATCCTACACGGTTGTCTCTTAATGATATCAGTGAGCAGTGCAAAATGTCCTGCACATATTTGAACGTAAACTTCAAAAATGAAACGGGATATACATTTAATGATTACCTAAACCGATATCGTATCCAAAAAGCAGTTGATTTGTTAAAAGAAAATGAATATAAGATATATGAAATTGCAGAAATGGTTGGTTTTTCAGATTATAAATATTTTATAAAGGTATTTAAAAAATATATCGCTTGTTCTCCGGCACGCTTTATAAACG
>JAEZFR010000520.1 GCA_023417285.1 Bacillota bacterium | reverse complement strand
GGTGTAGCTTTTGAGTTAAAGGTATTTTTTAGCCTGTTTTATTTAAATTTCTCTCAAATATGACATGCAGGTGTCATTTAATTGGTATATAATTATTATATTTACAACTAATGCAAAACTTATTGTTTGAATATCTAGTTGTTATATGAATATATAGCTATCAATTGAGTATCTAGTTGTTATATGAATATATAGCTATCAATTGAGTATCTAGTTATTATTTAAATATCGGATAGAGCGAAAAATAGTACAGGGTAAATTGAACCAAAGTGATGGAGGTTGAATTATATGATGGAGATATCAGAAGCCATAGTAGTAGCTAAGCAGTTGAATAAGTGTATATTTGGCAAAAGAATTACAAATGTAACTGCTGCACATAGTCCACACAAATTTGCATGGTATAATGGCGATCCTCAACAGTATCATGCTTTGCTAACTGATAAAGTAATCGGCACAGCAACAGGCGTAGGCAGTATGGTTGAAATCAAAGCTGAAGATGCAGTCATATTGCTTGGTGAAGGAGTTAGCATAAGGTTTCACAATGAAAACGAAAAATTACCAGCAAAGCACCAATTACTTATTGAGTTTGATGATTTCACAGCTTTAAGCGTATCTGTACAAATGTATGGAGGGCTATGGTGTTTTAAAGAGGGTGATTTCAATTACAAATATTACCTTGTGGCAAAAGCAAAGCCCTCCCCACTGACAGACAGGTTTGACAAAATATACTTTGATAGTATTATTAATGATCAAGCTAATGATGGTTTAAGTGCCAAAGCACTGCTAGCTACAGAACAAAGGATACCCGGCCTTGGGAATGGTGTTTTACAGGATATTTTGTATAATGCACAAATTCATCCAAAGAGGAAAATTAAAACACTTACACAAGTTGATAAGGACAATATTTTTAATTCAATAAAGTCTACACTTGCACAGATGACTATTGAAGGTGGTAGGGATACCGAAAGAGATATATTTGGCTGTTATGGAGGGTATAGAACAAAACTTAGCAAGAATACCGCTGGTACCCATTGTGATTTATGTGGAAGCAATATTAAAAAAGAAGCTTATATGGGTGGAAGTATATACTTTTGCGAAGGGTGCCAAAAGAATTAGTTGGTCAGGTGTTGTTCGTTAGGTTATTTAAGTCTTGTAATTCATGTTGGTTATACCAAATAATGTTAAGTTATTTATATCAAATAAAGTCATTTATTTAATAATGGCTTTATTTTTTTATATTTTTGATATTAATACAAATACTATATATGATGCTGATTAAAGTTATCCCAACTATTAAGTAAGAATGGTGCTGATAATAAGTATGAGATTAGAAAATAAAGTGGTATTGATTACGGCTTCTACTAGAGGCATTGGCCTAGCGTGTGTAGAGTATTGCGCAAAAGAGGGTGCAACTGTTTATATGGGTGCGAGAAATATAGAGGTTGCTAACAGAATTGCAGAAAAATTAAATAGTAAAGGCGGTAAAGTTAGGACGGTATATAATGATGCAACCGATAAAGAAAGCTACAAAAGTATGATTGAGCAAACAATAAAATCGGAAGGCCGCATTAATGTCTTGGTAAATAATTTTGGTACATCTAACCCCAAAAAAGATTTGGACATTAAATCTACTTCATACCAGGATTTTATCTCTACCTTAGATATTAATCTGGCCAGCGTATTTCTGACATCACAAGCTGTAATTCCACATATGGGTGAAAATGGCGGCGGGAGTATTATTAATATTTCTTCTATTGGCGGTATTCGGCCAGACATTTCACAGATTGCATACGGTACGTCCAAATCTGCTATTAACTACTTAACAAAATTAATAGCTACACAATGTGCCCGCGATAATATACGTTGCAATGCAGTGCTACCGGGAATGATAGCAACAGATGCAGTAAAGTCAAACCTATCTGAAGACTTCAAGGAATTCTTTTTAAGACATACACCTATCAAGCGTATGGGATTACCAGAGGAGATTGCGGCAACAGTTGTCTATTTTGCGAGCGATGATTCTGCGTATACAACTGGGCAGATTATAGATGTTTCTGGGGGCTTTGGAATGCCTACTCCTATATACGGTGATATGATTGAGTTGTCAAAGAAACGCTAGTTATATAAAAAATCCGCTATATATGTTACTTGTTGTAAAAATGGGAATAAGATAGGACAGAGTACTATTTTTTTTTAATTGATAATCCCTTATAATAGATAGATATATATTGCTATTTAAATGGAAATATACAAAATATTACTGGTTAAATGAAGGTATATAATATATTACAAATAAACGCATTTAGACATATTTTATTTATATAAAATTAAGTAAATAGATAGCTATTAGATGGATTTCTATTATTCATAGGTTATTATCCTTTAATAATAAATATATTTTACTATTTTTTGTTACAAACCCCTTAAAATAGGTAAATATATATTATTACTTGAGAGGGGGGAAGTCTCATAATAAAATTTAGACATATAATAAAGTTCCTCATTTTTACTGTCGTTACATTAGTTCTTTCTCTTTTTACACCATCGGATAGTCTGGCTGAACCTGCGCAGACAAAGCTTCTGACCGATTTTGGTAAAAAGAATGTTCTTATCCTTAATTCTTATTCTAGCAGTCTGTCTTGGACACATTCACAAAATACCGGCATTCTAAAAAAAATCAGGATAAATGACAATAGATATGATATATCAATCGAGAATATGGATTGGAAGGCTTATCCAACTAATGAGAACCTATATAATCTACATAACTATATGAAGTATAAATATTTAAATAAAAAAATAGACATAATTATTTCAACAGATGACGCAGCACTTCAGTTTGCACTTGATAACCGAAAAGAGTTGTTTAGTGATGCGCCCATAGTATTCTGTGGCATAAACCAGAAGGGCTTTGAGGATATTGCTAAAAATGAACAAAACGTTACAGGGGTTATCGAAGAGGTAGATCCTGCTGGTACTATAAGGGGAATGTTAAGCATAAATAAAAATTTAAAGAATATTTATGTTGTTTTTGACAATACAGAAAGTGGTATTTCAACCTGGGAGTTAACAAAAAAATCCGCTCATCAAATAGCTCCAACTGTTAACCTCGTCCCATTAAATAAAGGAAGCTATAAAGATATTCTAAAGCTCCTAGGTCAGGTTGAAGGGAATAGCGCGGTACTATTGACTACATACTACATGGACCAAGCAGGGGAGACAGTCGGCTTTGAACAATTATCACAATTGGTTGGCGATACTAGCAGAGTTCCCGTTTATCACTTGTATGACTTTGGACTCGGAAATGGGGCAATGGGAGGGAGTATTCTAAGCGGAGAAACACAAGGTGAGCTTGCAGGGGATATGGCTATAAGAATCCTAAATGGGGAGGATATTGCACAAATACCTATAAACAACACAAAAACTGCAAAGTATGTTTTTGACTATGAAGTACTTAAAAAATATTCGGTTAGTCCAGTATTTTTACCTAAAGGCTCTGAATTGATTAACCAGCCACTTTCTATTTATACTCAGTACAGAAACTATGTTATCAC
>JAEZFR010000512.1 GCA_023417285.1 Bacillota bacterium | reverse complement strand
TAGTATTGTCGCGATAACTACGCAATGTCCAAACTTGAGGCATATGAACCAAAAACTGCTGTAGTTATATAACAACCATCTTTCTTTACTGCATTTTTATGCTTTGCCAGTTCTGAATTGAATTCAGGCTATGAGCGGAGATTGCAGATACAGTACTTCCTTTAATATCTCCGCACATGGCCTACTATATTGTACTGTGAATTAAAAGTAATAATTCTTTGCTGGTCATTTTATTCTCCTTGTGGTTTCTATAATTGTTCTGATTTCTGACATTCAGTTTTTTAACATACAAAGAACACTCCCATACCGTAAACGGCAGGGAGCAGTCTTTGTACATTCGCCATAATAATTGCTTATTGCTGGTCTCCATTTTTATCGTTCTGGTTATTTCTTTCTAAATTTCGTTGAATCTCTATTATTCTATTCCGTAGTGACATATATTTGCCCTCAAGAAGCTGATAGTACATATTATAATGATTAATTTTACACAGTGGACAGGGGTTAATTATAAATCTTACAAGACCAAGATTGAAGGGGCACTTCATACATTTGCTTTTAAATATGTCAAATAGTCTCATTAATCCATCTCCTTGTGCATATTGCCGTTTTTGTCATCGATTTTTATCGTTACGTTTTTTGTAACGCTATCTATTGCCTTACCGATTGTCCTCCCAGTTTCGCCAAACAGTGAGCCAACCTTTTCGGCAACATTATCAATTCTATGACCATATATTTCTACATCGAGATTTTTCTTCATGTATACCTCCAAAATATCGTTATTTGAGAAAGCTATAAGACGAAATTTGCTCTTATAGCTCTTAATCTTTTTTTTATAACAAAATCCGTCTACACTGCATGTCTATCCTTGTAGGCTCTGTAAATGCATTATGAAATCTCTTGCTTGTTCCTGTGAAAGTAGCTTGTAGTCATTAACCCTATACCTTTCAAGCATCATAAGCCTTGCCTTGTTTGAAGGAATATTCCTGACCCCCAAAAGCTTTGATATTTCTCGGGTTTGATTTTTATCTGCAGAATAACTATGCATAGCTTTAGATTTTTGAGTAATATTTTCTTTATATGCTGCTGATTCCCTTAGCGGCATTGTATCTCTTGATGGTGGTGGAGCTAAATCCAAGTCTTCTACGTCCTGTGTGAATATGTCGCTACTCCGAGTAGCCGACAAAACAGCATCAACAAGAGCTCTCTTTTTCGCCATTTTTAAAACTGTATTAATAATACTGAGAGCATCATTTTTTATATACTTTTTCTCCCTGTTATTACAGCAGCCAATGCCTTCAGCTTCAATAAATCCAGTCCTTTTATTAATCAGGGTAGCCTTTACTTCATAATGAAATAGTCCCTCGTTCCAATGCTCTACACGGTTTATGACTTCAACATGTTTGCTGAAACCGTATACATCACAGATTTTTTCTGCACCTGGCTTTAACAGGGTAGGCTTATTGCATCCCGGCACTACGCCAAAATCAACCCCGGGTATCATAATTTCCTTAACAAAGCTCTGCAGCATCGCAATCCTCTGTTTTGCTTCATTTAAGCTGATAGCGAAATCAGGAACAAACGATACAGCTACAACAGCTTCATTTTCATTCCTTTTATTCTCGGTATCCATAGGAATATTTGGTACAAGTTCAATAACTCCGGTGTTATTGCTGCTACCGACCCTATCAGCCAGTCTGTTTTTTAATGCCGTATTATCCATAATCTCAACCCTTTCTTTACTTTACTGAGAATCTTCTAAAACACGATAGTACTGTATACTTTGAATAAATCTCAGGATTATCCGCTTTAAGCTGCTTGGAATCAAAGTGTTCTTTGTTTACTGTTCTCCATGCAATAGCCCTGTTTTCTATGTAGCCTGTCTCATAATTACCAAGAATGCTTTTAAGCTGATTTGCCGCCATATCCTTATTTGCTGCCGCTTCTTTTTCTGCCTCCTGATTTTTTTCAAATTTCTCAATCAGTGCAAGGGCTTCTTGTGGAAGCTGCTTGCTTGAGCCTTTCATTCCTTTAGGGAATGAGCTATTAAGGAGTTCTGTAGATGCTACTGAGCCATCAAGAGGCGGAGGGGTATTATTTGTTACATGCTGCCAAAAGTCCTGCTCAAGCTTTACAAGCATTTTAATTATTTCTTCGTCCCTTAATATAAGCTCCCACTTAAATTGGTATCCTCCAATTAATACGGCAATATATGTAGCCTTAAAGCCTGTTACTGCCATATAGTGCTGTATCTGCAACATGTATTCATCAGGAATTCTGTCATCCCATTCAGTGGTTTTGAATACATTGGCAGTCTTTGCTTCAAATATACAAGTACCATATTCGGGACATTCTATAATTCCATCAACATTGGCAAGCATGAAGGGGTATTTCTCGTTTTGCAGTATGAATTTTTCAAGTCTTACTGCAAGTCCGGTTTGTTTGGTAAACTCATCCTGTATAAGTGGTTCCATTATTGTTCCCCAGTAGGCCGCTTCCCCCGCGGGCTGTGCTTCAGACAACCCCACCTTCTCCATCCAAAGCTCTATGCCCGACTTATATTTATTTATTCCACAAATTATTGAAGCATCGCTGCCACCTATACCCCTCCTTCTCCATTCGAGCCACTTTTCCCGAGACATATTTACAGTAGACACAAGCTTTTTATACATTTTCATCATCTCCTTCGACAGACAACAGAGATTACCGTTGTCACCTATACTAGAGTGGGTATCTTTATATTTTGTATAAAATAAGCTATGTAAGAATTTCTCCTACATAGCTCTAACCAAATCCATAGCCTTATCAATTAAGGGATTACCGTCAATTGTTTTAGCAAACAGATTTTCCTTAAAGGATGCTGTTTCTCTTAAAGGCTTGGCATGAGTTGCAAAATCCGATACTGCATTAATGAACCTGTAAGCATTTTTGCCCACATTGGCAAGATCAGGTGCATCATAATACCTCATAGCCAAATTATTACGAAGGAGCTTTATATTCTTTTCCTGTATAGGAGTAGAGTTCTCTGACGAAGGGATAAGTTCGACAATGTATTCCATTACCCTGCTATCGGACATTTTTGTTTTTATAAGCTTATCTATCTCATAACCTAGCTTATCCATGTAAAACTCTGCAAGCAAAAGGGTCTTCCTTGCTTCATCAAGCTTATTTTTAATATCCCCGGTATGGATGGTAGACCAGATTCTTTTTGCATCAAGTAGCGCAAGATTGAGGGTATTGCTGCAAACAACTCTTATAGGTGTCATTGCAACTTTGATACTTCCGCTGCCATCATGGCAGTTAGAAAATACTAGGTAAGGGGTAATTCGGTCTCCTGCAATAATATATTTGTCAGGGAGCTTAGCCAAAAGCCATACCTTTTTACCACCTTGAAGGCTTCCTGCGGTTTCGTATTTCACTCCCTCGCCCAAAAGCTGGTCGGTAAATTCAAATGCTTCATGATTCTGAACTATTTTGTACCTGTCTGTAACCACACCAAGAACCTTATTGTCCGTTTCTCTTATGTTTGCCTTGAAGCCAGTAATCGGGTAATTGTCCGTTGTTTCGATTTCTTTCTGAATAACTTTCCAGTTAAGACCTGCTGCTGTCAAAGCCTCCTTTGAATTAAGAGTATTTTCTACTCTAAGGCCAAGTCCATGCCACGGAGTTTCCCTTACATAAAACATGCTTTCTACATTTGCTGACATAATATCAACTTCCTTTCCTAATTTAATTTTATTTTTATATAAATTTTGATAGCCTAACCCCTAAAGTGCCTCAAAGAGAGATTAAATAAGACCCACATCAGCAGCTTCATTCATGCTGTGATATGTATCTTTTGATACGATAATATGGTCAAGCAGCTTAACCTTTATAGTCTTCAAGGCATTGAACAATTCAACCGTTACGGAAATATCTTCAAAAGAAGGAGTTTTCAGCCCGCTTGGATGATTGTGTCCGACAATAATAGCGGATGCATTATGGTTTAAGACCTTCTTTATTATCTCCCTTGGATAGATATGAGACATATTGACTGTACCATGAAACAGGATTTCCGATTTGATAAGCTTGTTTTGATTATTGAGAAAGCAGGCGGCAAATACCTCAACTTCATAGAATTGAAGCATTTCTACAAAATATTTTCCAGCAAGGACTGTGGAATTCAGGTTGGGTCTTTCCTTGAAGTCAGCCAGTCGGATACGTTTTGAAAGATGATAGAGAAGTTCAAGCTTCTGCTCCTGAAGACTGGTAAGGAGCATGTTTTTACGAAAGCGAATAAGTTCGGGAAGTCCATAGTCTTCTATATTTTTTTGTATTTCTTCAACTGGGATTCCAGTAAGAAGATTTATTGCTTCTTCGTCTGTAATGGCAGTTATGCCGTATTTTTTTATGCGCTCTTTTACATGCATTAATTACACCTCCGAATAAATAGATACAGGCATAGAGCCGCAGCTCTATGCCTGTTCAAAGGTATAATATATAATTGAAAGAAGCTAATATACTGTCTTGATTCATTAGGATTATATTGGTATATGTCTATAAATGTCGGCGCTTTATTATCTTAGAATTTTAGCCCTGTAAAAAATATATTACCATCACAGATTTCTTGATATAATGAAAAGATCCGTTTACGATAATATTTGGTTGATTTTTCAAATTCATCTTTTTCAACTTGATTTTCATATTTTACGTAAAGTTTAGTAGTATCGTGTTCCCATAAACCCATATTATTCACTAAATAATCTTTATATTCACGCATAGCATTAGTAAATTGGCTAATTTTTTTATACATTATTTCAGTTTGGTCATGCTCAAACATATACATTACATCTGATTCAATACTTTTCAAAAAACGATCAACCCAAGTTATCGAATTTGGATCGATTCCCATAAATAAGTCACTGCATATAAACTCGCTAATGCGACAGTCACAATAAACTTTAACAAACGTGTTGAGCATATGCTGCGATGGTGTTTCATTTTGTGATACATTCTCACCTTTATTATGTTCAAGTGTTATTGAATTTTCTTTTCTGGTAAAGGATTTACCTTTATGCGGTTGTCTATGAGCTCTTCTCAGTAATTCCTTCACAAAGATTTTGTAATCTGCATCCCATATATCAGCTAAAGTTTCTTGAAATCCTAATTCTACTATGAAGACTTTTAACGCACCAAGTAACTCAGCTTTATTTTCTTTATATGCTGCACTTAATTGATTCTCAATATCGAATAATGCTCCATATAACATCTCTGGTTTTTCTCGAAGTGGTTTTCGTGATAACTTTGCTGGGTCGCAATTAAGATATTTTTTAGCAATGTCTTTCTTTTTCAAGTCCCATCGTTTCATTACGAAATCTATAATATGATCTTCATTAAGATGCATAGCTTACCCCCTCTTGTTTCTATAGAAATTTCAGTCTTATTGCATCAAAATTGCGATTTCTCTTTTTTTGCAATTATCCTGCAACCACCTTGCTGACAAGCAAACTGTCTGTCTAGTATATTAATTTTAACACGATGCCCCCAAAAATGATAGCAGGGGAGAATATGATAGCATCTACCAAAAAAATAGTGGAAACAAATTGGAAAAGTTGATAAGTACCATAAGCAGATTTCGAGGTAAATGTAATTGAAAGATTAGGGTATGAAGTGGTATCCGGGAGTGGTATACCACCACAGAACTAACGTTTACATTATTAAATTGTAGAAAGGATGTCAAATATGATTATGAATCCAGTTATAAAGCCATCTGTAATGAACGTTTTATGTAGTGAACCCACAACTGCTCAGAGAGGCAAGTTTGAAAGTCAACCTCAGCCCAGTCCTAAGC
>JAEZFR010000487.1 GCA_023417285.1 Bacillota bacterium | reverse complement strand
ACTTAATTGTTTGTATCTTAAATTTCTCAGTAGTAATGAGATGTACTGGAATGGCGCTAGATATACGTAGATGGCTAGTTCTTCCAGGCATAGTAACGGCTTTTATGATTTGGTCAGGAAAATATATATACAGTGCTCTTAATTTTATAGGAATTTCTTCAGCCTCTCATACGCTATTGGCGGTAGTGATATATATACTTGCCGGTTTAGGGCTTATGATGGTGGTAGGGGTAATTGACAAAAACGAGATACTACAAATATTTGGAGTTAAAAGAAAAGGACCAACTTAAAGTGTAATAAGGAAACAAAAAGAAACGTCAGACCGTAAAAGTAGTCTGACGTTTTCTATTCTAACTATTTATTCTGTAAATATTTATTGTTGTACTCTAGAAGTTCATAACACCACTAATTATATAATTAATTATAAACAGAGCAGTTACAATATACATGATTGGGTGAACCTCTTTTGCCTTGCCCTTGCATATCTTCATGATAACATAGAATATGAAACCAACAGCAATACCAGTTGAAATGCTGTAAGCCAATGCCATTAAAGCAGTGGTGAAGAACGCTGGAAGAGCTTCAGTAAAGTCATCCCATTTAATCTTTGAGAATGAACCCATCATTAGGATACCTACAATTATAAGAGCAGGAGCTGTAGCTGCAGAGGGAATAACACCTGCAACTGGTGCAAATACTAAGCACAGTGCAAATAGCAAAGCAGTAAACACTGAAGTAAGACCTGTTTTTCCACCTGCGCCTATTCCTGATGCACTTTCAACGTAAGTAGTTGTATTGGAAGTACCAAGTAAAGCACCGATTGAAGTTGCAGTAGCATCTGCAAACAAAGCCTTGTCCATCTTTGATTTAAAGCCTTTGCCTGAGAATAACTCTTGCTCGTCTTTGTTACTAAAAATACCACTCTTTCGGCCGGTACCTATAAAGGTTCCTATTGTATCAAAGGTATCGGATAAGCTGAATGCAAGAATTGTAATAAGAACCAGACCTATCTTTGCAGGATCTGCAAAAAGTCCAGCAAAATCAAGCTTAAAGGCTGTATCTGCGATATCTGTTACGCTATATGGAGTAGAAGAGGATAGGCTTGTTACACCCATAGGTATACCTATTAATGTAGTTGAAATAATACCTATCAGTATTGATCCCTTAACATTGAGTAGCATTAATACTGCTGTAATAACCAGTCCTATTAATGCAAGCTGAGCTACAGGATTAGTAAAGTTAACTATTGCAGGAACAACAGTTGATCCTGTTGCCACTGTAGTAATATCAGTTGCAGTTTGAACGGTATCGCTTATCTTTGTAGCTGTTTCTGGGTTTAAACCAATTATTGAGATTGGAGCCCAAGCTTTTGCTTCAGATGTAAATTTGATAAATTCGGCACTTTTAAAGCCTATGTATGCTATAAAAAGTCCTATACCGCCGCCAATTGCATGTTGAAGTGATTCAGGTATTGCCTTGATTATCATCTTTCTGACCTGAGTAACAGTAATCAGAATATTTATCAGGCCGCAGATAAATACCATTGCCAAAGCTTGTTGCCAGGTGTATCCCAGTCCAAAGCATACAGTAAATGTGAAAAATGCGTTTAGACCCATACCAGGTGCCTGCGCATATGGAACATTTGCAAAAAGACCCATTATCAATGTTCCGATAATAGCGGCAAGGATAGTAGCCACATATACGCCACCCTTTGGTATACCTGTAGCACCCAAAATAGTAGGGTTGACAAATATAATGTAGGCCATGGTGAAGAAAGTTGTCATACCGGCTATAAACTCGGTTTTAACATTTGTTCCGCTCTCAGTGAGCTTAAACTGCTTTTCAAGTAGCTTCATTGCTCTCCTCCTGTTGTTTCACTCATTATTAATACCATATATTACATAAAATCACACAGCTAATTGTGGCTTGCGGTGTAAAATAATAGTATATATGGTATACAATGGCGAAAAATAGATTTTAATAATAAATTCCAACGTTATTTTATCACATTTGGAATCATTATCAAGTGTATTATACAAAAAATAAAAAAGTAGCAGACAAATAAAACTGGCAGACTACCTTATGATAATCTGCCAGAACATTATTTGATATTGTTTAAGGGCTCCACCTGTATTTGGCATATAGGTGAGATGCTCCATCTGCCTGTTAATCTATGCTGAGTGTTTCCTTTTCTGCCTTAATTCTTGGTAGGGTAAAGCCCAGGAAAACTACAGCAGCAGCTAATATCCAAAAATAAGCAACCATCATAGGCACTTCAAAGACATTTTCTACAAAGTTAGGTACAATCACTCCGACCATACCGGCAAGTATACCCTGTGCCATGCTGGTACTTTCACTTGTTAGTGCTCTTTTTACGGAACGAGCGCCCCAAGCCAGAGCATTGTAAATTAAAATGACGAAGGCTGTAAGTCCAACAAGACCCATTTCAGTTGTAACCTTTATAAAGTAGCTGTCTACGTAGAAGGCATCAGGAATCTTGAAGTTTTGGGCAACTGCACCACCAAATTGTCCAAGCCCTACACCGAAAATTGGATGCTCGCTTATCAATTGAAATGCAGTAGTATAGCGTGCTACTCTACCGCCTTTAGCACTGCTGATCCAATAGTCAGGACTCAACAAATAATCCATACGATGTCCTATAGTAGGAACCAGGAAATACGCTGCTAATATCGCTACCACTAGGAGAGCTATAAGCCTCTTATCCTTCATCCAGAAATAAACTGCCATAGCAGCAACGAAACCAATCCATGCCGAGCGAGATGAAGTAAATATAAGGGTTGCACTCATTGCCAGTGTGATACCGATAAAAATTACTTTCTTGAAAATCTTTTTCTCACTAAATACAAAGGAAATTGCTATAGGTATTAGTAAAACCATTAGAGCTCCAAGAATATTTGGACTACCAATGATCGAGAATACCCTTGTAGATATGCCTGTTTCAAGTCTATCCACCCAATAAGTAGGCATTTCGGCCTTTGTAACATATTGATATATACCGTGCAGGCCAAGGCCTCCACCTATAAAAACCATAATGTATAAGAGATATCTTACAGTTTTTTCTGAACGTATCAACTGTGCTGCTATAAAGTACCATAGCATCTGCTGAACTACCTGCCTTAAACCCGCAATACCAATATTAATTATTGGAGATTTAATAAGAAACACACATATAGATACTATTATGAAAAATACCAAAGGAATATCCAGTGGGGTGTACCTGTAGCCAGATTCTTTTCTATACATGAACCATTTGTATAGAAATAAACAGAGGGCAAATATTAATAACAGCTCATCCCAATAGCTAGCAAGTAATGCACTGTTTATAATATACCTCAGAATATAATCAATTAGTACATAGCCTCCAATTACATAAACAAACAATGAATAGTCCAAAAGCATTGCAAGTGTAAAAATAAGTACGGCTGCTAGTCCAACTACTAAAACTGGAGGAAGAAAAGCTGCGCCAACCCCTACCAGTAGTCCTAATATAATTATTAAACCCACATTTTTTTTGTTCACTCATTCACCAACTTTTTAATCAAAAATATATAGTACAAATCTCCAAACAAAGCTTCCAGAAAGCCACTCTTTCCAACGAACATTACCCGGAAGAAGTATTAGGGATACGATAATACCTGTCATACATAGAAGTATGTTCATAGTATATAAACGCCCAATAACAAGTAATGTTAGTCCATAACCAAAGCTTCCAAACAGAAATAGTAATGCTATAGATAGTAGATTATTCCCTGAGAAGAATGCAACTCTAAAAAATTGAATAACGCAACTGGTTGAAAAACAACGTTGTCCAAAGGAATATATTCTTTCAAACATTCTATCAAAGAAACCATACACTACAGAACAAAACTTATGAAATTTTGAATGCGGAAGGCTTGTATCTCTTGCAAGAAATTTAGTGATAAATCTGTTTATGCTACTATTTTTGCACCATGATAGTACTAGCTCAAATACTTTTGCAGTAAATGAGTTTCTGTAGAGCCTAATAATATATCTGATACATATAAATATTATACTTGAATCGGTAAATCGCTCTATAGTATTTACATTATTATTTACATTTGAATCTGTTAAGTTCCCCATATATTCACCTGCTCTTATTATTTATTTATTTATTTTATTTTTCAAGAGTAAGAGAGTCTACGGTTCCATCAATTTCAAACTTTTGGGTTTTGAGAGTAAACTTCTTTCCAAGGGCTAATTCTTGCGTTCCAACCTTTAGTATGGCATCGTTTGCATTAACCTTTGCATTTATAGTAACATATATATCCTTGAGCGTCGGGTGAACAGATATTACTGATTCACCGTCAGCTGTAACAGCGGAAAGCTCACCTGGTTGAGATACAATGTTTTCAATATAAGCGTTAACAAAACTTGTTCCATAAACCAATTGGTCGCCTGGTTTTAAGGCTGACATCCATTTTTCAGGTTTAACTGCTAACTTTACTACAAAGGTAGCCTTTCCTTCTGCATTTGGAGATACGGCAACCTTCGGGCCTAAGG
>JAEZFR010000402.1 GCA_023417285.1 Bacillota bacterium | reverse complement strand
AAAAATGTATGTTTGGTTATTAAGCTATAAAAATGACAAATTAATTTGGAGAAACGGGATGGATTCAGCTATTAACGCAGCAAAAGATTTAGTAAGAGAAGCGGCAATATTATTATTGGATAGTATAGATGAAAGTAAGGTAGTAAGTAAGACTGGTACTGCAAACTTTGTAACAGAGGTTGATATTAAGGTACAGGAATTTATTGTAGCAAGATTAAAAGAAATACTGCCTCAGAGCAATATAATTGCAGAGGAAACTGCACATCAGGAGTTTTTCCATGGAGCATATACCTGGATTCTTGACCCGGTTGACGGTACAACAAATCTGATGTATGGATATAAGTACTCCGCTATTTCATTGGGGCTCTTAAAAGATGGAATAGCTCATGCGGGCATAGTGTATAATCCTTTTATTGACGAAATGTTTTTTGCAGTAAAGGGCTGTGGCGCATTTGTAAATGACCAGCCTATCAAGGTTACTAGAAACAAAAAGCTATCAGACAGCCTTATTACATTTGGAACATCTCCTTACGATAGAGCAAAAGCAGATGAGACATTCCGTATTACCAAAAATGTATTTGACAAATGTAGGGATATAAGACGCTCTGGTTCTGCTGCATTGGACCTTTGTAATGTTGCAGCTGGAAGGATGGATGGCTTCTATGAAATGGAGTTACAACCATGGGACTATGCTGCCAGTGCCCTAATTTTGCAGGAGGCAGGGGGGAGGATATCCGATTGGTATGGCAAGCCTGTAGACTTTTTGAATAAGTTGCCGGTAGTTGCATCCAATGGGTATATTCACGAAGAACTGCTTGACGAGCTAAAATAATTATATTTATTGAGCACTGTATAATAGACTATTGGGAAATATCCCGATAGTCTATTTTAATACTATTGTGCAAAATTAAAGGTTGGTGAAGTACAATACCTGTAAGTACATTAATATGTGATAAACAAGACTTTTTGAAAAATAAGGCTTTGGAAAGGAACAATACGTATATGAACAATAAATGGTTTTCGAAGTAAATATTCTTGTGTATACTATGGAGGGGAGGCTTTATAAATGAATAATTCTTCGTTAACATACAAGAAAAGAGTGAGCAAATATGACGCGCTCTTTGAAAAGTACAAAAATAAGGCAAGTAGCTTAGGTAATTATAAGCTGATTACTGTCCTTATTGGTATAGCAGTAGCTCTATTATTATATAACTTGGATTTATATATTGTGCTTGCAGCTCAAGTAATTGCTTTTGTTGCGCTGTTTATCTTTCTCAATGGGGCTCAGAACAAGATAATTACAAAAAGAAATTATTGCAAAGCTATGCTTCAGATTAACCAGCAGTGCTATTTGAGAGCCAATAGTGAATGGAAAGGATTTTTTGATAATGGTGAGGAGTATGTAAACTCGGAGCACAGCTTCTCAAATGATATTGACCTATTTGGCTCCGGTTCATTGTTTCAAATGATTAATATGACAGCGACTTATTCGGGTAGACAGCATTTGTCAGAGATGCTTGTGACACCACTAAAAACAGATCTTGAGATATATAGAAGACAAAATGCTATCAAAGAAATGGCGCACAAACAGCTATTCAGACATAGGATTTTGGCATATGCCCTTGATGCTAACAATGCAACATTATTTGAAGAAGAAACGACACAGCGGGGAAAAAGTAAATTGCTCGCTGGCATGCTCAAAAATATGGACAGTGTTTTTGAGTGGGCTGCTTCAAGGGATTCGTTGTATTGTGCACCATGGTTTAGAGCTTTGATTTATGCACTACCCTGCTTTACTTTTGCAACTTTTATTCTGGGCTTGCTTGGAATATCAACTCTATATATTCCCCTTATAACGTTAATTGCTCAGTTCCTCATGCTAGGGTATAAAATTAATATAAGGAGTAGAAGCTTTGAACTTGTTGAGAAAAATAAAAATAGTCTTAATACTTACAGCAAGCTTCTATTGCTAATAGAGAACGAACGCTTTGAGAGTGACCTTTTAAAGGATATTACAGGAAGTTTTAAAAATGCAAAAGGGAAAAGCGCTTCAAAACAGCTGGAGGGTCTATCAAAGGTTTGGAACATGATTGCAAATAGATATAACATGCTACATTTTGTAGTAAATGTTATTACGCTTTGGGACTATCACTGTATGGTAGCACTTGAAAAGTGGAAGGCAGAGAGTGGAAGCAATCTAAAGAAATGGTTTGATAGTATAGGTGAGATTGAAGCACTAGCTAGCCTGTCCATTTTACACCATGATAATAAAGACTTTACTTTCCCTAAAGTATTAAATCAAAATGAGGAAATATATGCAAAGGAGCTAGCGCACCCATTATTATCATCTGACAGAAAAGCAAATGACATAAAAATTGGAGGCAAAGCACCTGTTATCCTTATTACCGGCTCTAACATGTCGGGCAAAAGTACTTTTTTGAGAACGCTAGGTATCTCTATGTTGCTAACCTATATTGGAGCACCGGTTTGTGCGGTGAATTTTAGATGTCCTATATTCAATATTTATGCCTGTATGAAGACCAGCGATAATCTTTCTCAGAACATATCCTCCTTTTATGCTGAACTTTTAAGGGTAAAAATGATTGTTGAGGCAGTTAATAGGGGTGAAAATGTATTCTTTTTGTTGGATGAAATCTTCAAAGGCACCAATTCCATGGACAGACATGAGGGAGCAGAAGCATTGATAAAGCAGCTAATCTCAAGAGGAGCTTGGGGAATGGTCTCAACACATGACCTTGAACTTGGGGAAATGGAAAAGCAGAGCGGTGGTAAAATTGTAAATTATCATTTTAAAGAATACTATGAAGATGATAAGATATTTTTTGACTACAAAATACGAAAGGGAGTATCGGATACAAGGAATGCTGCCTTTCTGATGAAAATAGCAGGGGTGGATTTCAAAAAAAATTAACATATCAACTTTAATATTTCTTCGTTACAAAGCATATAATTTGTTTGACAGCTTGTATCTGTGTTAGCAAAGGAGTGATTTTAATGAAGAACATTTTCAAGGTAGATGGTGACTTTTCACTCAAAAGACTTATTATCAGCATAGCAATTCCATTGGTGGTAGGTGGCTTGAGCGGACTTCTATCCATGGGTGGAATGGAAGCATACTCTCAACTTAAACAACCCCCTCTTTCACCGCCTGGTTGGGTTTTTGGGGTTGTATGGCCAATATTGTATATACTAATGGGCTTGGCATTTTACCGTATTTGGATGCTTGACTATGAAGAATTGCCCGTTAAGGACGCACTATTTTACTATGGGGCACAGTTGATATTTAACTTTTTGTGGAGCATTTTATTCTTTGGATTAGGCTTGCATTTTCTGGCACTTATCGACCTGCTTATTTTGTGGGTATTTATACTGATAACACTTATAAAATTCTATCGCTTGGATAAAACAGCTGGTCTGTTGTTGGTACCTTACCTGTTATGGGTAACATTTGCAGCATACCTCAATTTAATGGTTTGGATTCTAAATAAGTAGAATATTGGTAAAATATTTAGGCAAACCTCTTGCATTTCCTTTTGGTATGGCTTCTTAATAAGCAGAATATTGGTAGAAGGTTGATGCAAATTAATAATAGGCAGAATTTTCTTTTGAGGGATGGTTGTCCAGGAAGCAACCTCTGCTTCATACGGGCAGAGGTTGCTGCCTGGACCTTTTTACCTAGTTCAAAAACATATTTAAAATTACTGCACACATCAAAATCTTGTATTGCTCTATTTCGGACTAGGCGCATTCTTCCTGTTGGCACCCTTAGACATGCGTCTCCTATCTTCAAGATGCTGAGTATCACTTTGCGTATTCATGCCATCTGCTTTAGTGCTTTTATTCTTTCCCATGGGGTTGCTCCTTTCATTTGTTATTATGTCCTGCATTTTTTAGTTACCTGAGTTTGTTATTGTTCCCTGCATTTTTTAGTTACATGAGTTTGTTATTGATCCCTGCCTTTTTGCTGTTCCCTGAGGTTGTTATTGTTCCCCGCATTTATTACAGTTACCTGAGTTTATTATTTGTCCTATATTTATTATGTTTCTAACCTTTTCCTTAATTATTCCACAGAGGATTTCCC
>JAEZFR010000275.1 GCA_023417285.1 Bacillota bacterium | reverse complement strand
GTTTTAAACCCCTCTAAAACACTAATAAGATTATTTATAGCGCTTTCAAGACCAATTTTATCACTAAGTATATCATCTACGTTTATAAGTGTGTTGACACAAAAAGGTGATCTAAAATTGATATTGTTTACAAAAAAACAATCATATTCAGGAAATAAAAACTTTTGGGTAAGTGCCATAGAAGCCTTTTTAAAAGCCTTTTCACTATTATTTAGGTCATTGTATATCTCACTCACAGCAAAGATTAAGTCTACATTTAAATATTTTTTAAATGTATTTTCAAATCTCTTTATTATCGAAATGGTATTCTGATATATGTTCTGCTCACTTGTTTCTTGAATATTACTCAGCAAAATAACATAAAGATTATCATCCTTAATCAAAAATTCACTTTCCCTTATATTGCTTAATATCTCCTTTGAAATGTTCTCAATTGAGAGTTGGAAGAGCTCTTTCTCATAGCCATTATACCGGCCTAAAACTTCTAAGTATTTTTCCACTTCAAATAAGATACACAAAATATTCTTACGATTTAGTGATATACCCAGAGTATTTAGCTGCCTCTTCAGTTCATCCTCCTTAAATTGATAACCCTTTAACAATTTACATAAAAAATCATTCTTCTCATGTGTAGATGCTATTTCAGACCTTGTACTACCTTCTTTATCGTGCTCTCGCTTCTCAGCTTCAATTGTATGTCTAACTTCTTTTATTATATTAATAATACTTTCAGCCTCAATTTTGTGTTTTAAAATATAGTCCGTGGCTCCGTACCGCATGGCGTCCTTTACATATTCAAATTCATCATGGCAGCTCAGTACTATTACCTTACATGTCTCTTTTCTGTTTTTCAGCTCCTTTAATACCTCTATCCCATTCATTATTGGCATATTAATATCCAGCAGCAATATATCGGGCTTCAACTCAGCTACCATATTCAATGCTTTTTCGCCATTATCCGCTTCTCCAACAATGCTAAAGTTTTCACTTTCCCAGTTAATTGAGGACTTAAGCCCAGCCCTTACGAGCATTTCATCATCAGCAATGAGAATCTTCATCTTTTTCCTACTCCGCTTGAACGATTACTGGTATCTCAACATGAACCCTGCTATACTTCTGATTATGTTCTAGTATTTCCACCCCGTATGTATCTCCAAACTCAAGTTTAATACGTTTATTTACATTATAAAGACCAATTTTACTAAACTTCTTTTTGGAGTTGTGTTCTTCTCTATAGAGCACCTTCCTTATGGTTTCCTGGTCCATTCCCTTCCCGTTATCAGTTACATCGTATATAATTCTGTTTTCCTTTTTAACAATAGAAATAGTCATATTACCCTTTTCAGATAAATCCTCAAAACCATGTATTATAGCATTCTCAACAATGGGCTGTAAAAGAAACTTTAACGTCATACACTTTTTCGCTTCTTCATCTATTTGATAATCCACATTGAATTTATCAAAAAACCTTAAATTCATTATGTCAAGATAATAATTTAGCTGCTCAAGTTCCTCCGTTATACTTATTAAATTTCCCTTATTCTTTGAGGCAAAAGTTAAAAGTTCTATTAGTGATCCCAATGCATTAACAATTCCACTAGACCCCTGTATCTTGGCCATCCACTTTATTGTGTTGAGGGTATTATAAAGGAAATGCGGGTTAATTTGTGATTGTAGTGCAATGATTTCTGCATCTTTCTTTTCAGTTTCCTGCTCGTAAATTTTTTGGATTAAATTTCTCATCTCAGTTATCATTTTATTAAAACTGGCACTTAGCTCACCAATTTCGCCCCCTGAAATAGATGAAATGACATTTAAATCCCCCTTTTCAACTAGTTTCATAGAATTTTTCAGCATTAGAACTGGTTTAGTAATGCCAGTAGCAATTATAGTAGATACACTTAAGGCGAGCAGTATCAATATAATACAAAGAAGCACTGTTATTTTCCTAATATTATATATCTCACTAAACAACTCATCCTTAGGCGTTATACTGACTACTCTCCATTGGTATAATTCAGATGTGGCAATATTTAAGTAAACGTCTTCACCGTTTATAGTCGTTTCGGTAGACCCATCCTTTGCAATTGACTTTGATAAACCAGGTAAGGAGCTTATATTTTCACCTGACTCCCCTATCCCGCTACCATATATTATGTTATCTTTATTGTCAATTACTATAAATTTACTGTTCTCAGTAAGGGAAATATCCTGCCAAAGAGCTTTTATTTTATCAACTTTTACGTTAATTACTGTTGCTCCATAGCATTCTCCAGTAAAAGGATCTACTATGCTTCTTCCCACCGAAATAACATATTCACCTTCTTTTTGTAGAAAATCTCTATGTATTCCGAATACCACAGCTTTTGCTTCTGCTTCTATAATGTCCTGAAACCATTCTTGTGATTTATCAGGATAGCTAACTGTATATTTAGGGATTATGCTTACATTAAAGACATAATCCATGTTATTTGGGATAACTGTGACAGATCCTATATATTCATTCATATAGAATACTCCCTTATATAGAGAAGCATTGGCATCTTCTACATCATTCAATATCTCAACAAATCTATTTTCCGATCCACTATAATCCTTTCTAAGAATACTGCTGATTGTATCGTCCAAGCTAGGAAATTCTGATATTTTTGATAGGCTTGTAAGGAAACTATCAATATTTTTTACAATTTGCTCATTGCTTTCTCTTGAGCTAATAACAACCTTTTCATATAAAGTATTTGAGGAATAATAATATGAGTAATACCCTAAAACTACTACAGGAATTACAATTAATAGTATGTATGAAAAAAGAAGTTTTTTCTTTAAACTCAAGCTTCTATAGAAAGTTTGCCTCGAATTATGCTTCATATAATTACCCCGTTTAAGCTATATATATGGTAAAAGGTGCTTGAAAATTTGCTTCCAACAAAACTTTAGCATATATTCCCATAGGTTTCAATCATTATTGTAAACTAATAATTAATGGGTTAATTACATTTGTAATAAAACTTTTTTATACTTGTTTATTAACATAGTATATAATCCCTATGTTTGTTAATATATCCGCTCTCTAAAAAGAGTGTCGTAAGCAGCCTTTTCTAGCTAACTTTACGACACTCTTCATTTAACTCTTAAAGCATAATAATACAAACGTTACTTTGCAAGTAGCTTATACAGTATTTGCGCCATTTCAACTCGAACAGCAACTGCATTTGGGTTTAGTTTATTCCCATTTCCGCTTATAATTCCTGCTTTTATCATGGCAGACATAGCCTCTTTTGCCCAAGGTGCTATGCTTTTTGCATCTGAAAAGCTATCTATAGCCTTGCTATTTTGAGTTTGTGGAAGTTTACCATTAAGCTTAAGCATATTATAAATAAGTGTAATGATCTCCTGTCTGGAAATCTCCTTTTCCGGAGCAAATTTGTTATTACCTACACCACTTGTAATGCCTAGCTTTTTAGCCGCAGCCAAGTACCCAGTATAGTAGGTATCTCCAGCATCAGAAAAGTTTGCAGCAGAAGCTCCTTCTGGCTCTATTCCGTATGCCTTAAGCAGAATAGTAATAAATTCCCCTCTAGTCATCTTTACACCGGGGCCAAAGGTATTTACCTGTGAATTAACTAGTATGCCCCTCGCTGCCACAAAAGCCACAGACTTGCTATACCAGCTGTTTGCAGATACATCTTTAAATGTTATTGGATTGTAGCCAACAGCATACTTAGAGAAGTGATTTGTTGTAAATCTTACCTTACCACTGGCAGCATCATAATAACAATTGCTCACTGGCTCAAGATTACCTTGCGCATTTATGTAATAGATAACTATAGAATTTGGATCCTCCCCCGTCTTTAAGGTATATGCAACCTCCACTGTTACCTCGCCACCAAACTGAGAAATAGTCTTATCTCCACTTGTAACACTGAAGTTATAAACAGGTCTATCTCCAATAGCATCTCTGGATTGTTGTGACAGAGTACCTAAATCCACCCTTGCCACTGCAACTTTAACATCTCCAGCAGAAGCTCCCGATATTGTATCAATAGCATTTCTATCGAAAGTAATACAAGCAATGGGTGTATTTAAGTCCAAGCTATTTGTATTGCTTTTAGCTATATTATCTACAGAAGCTTTAGGAATGATAGTTTCTATAGATTTTGTCTCTTTTGGTGCATCCACCTTAATTTCTACATGTGCTGAAGCATTATTACCTAACTTTGCTGCCTTATCTATAGCTAAATCTACCGCTGAAGAAACCTGCAAAGCCGAAACCGACGCATTTACTGCTCCTGAACTTGTTGCCTCTGCATTAGCAGTTATAGTTGAAACTGCAGAAGATGAGGTTGTTGAAACAGCTGGAGCCGTATATACAGCAGAACTGGTTACAGTTTGTGTAGAGGATGTGGATGTAGTTGGAGTAGTTGGAGTAGTTGGAGTAGTTGGAGTAGTTGGAGTAGTTGAAATATCAGAACCAAACAGCTTTCTCTTTGATAAGCGCAATTCATAAGTATCACCATCATAAATCAATATTTTACCTGACTTATCAATAGAAATATAACGTAGGTTTGAAAATAGGCCGTCACTAATTACCTTCGACCAAGTTCCATTATTGGAGTATACATATATATTTCCATCCTTAGAATTAGTAATATACAAGTTACCTTGATTGTCCGTACACATACCACCTATATCTATATATCCCTTTACTGACGGAAGTGAAATATTTGTCCACACTCCATTAGTGTATTTCATTAAAGAATAATAATCCTTAATACTAAATAGACAATAAAGATTTCCAGAATCATCGGCAGCTACCTTACGTGGATAAGTAATAATTTCTTTTTGTTTTTTTGCACCGTCAGCATAAGTAAGAATTTCTTTTTGTTTTTTTACATCGTCAGCGTTAGTTGATTTATCATCTGATTCTATAGTAGTAGTTGGAGTTATCTTTGTCCAAGTACCTGCTACATATTCATACAGTTGAGGTGATTTGTTTAAAGGATAATAAATTCCATATAGCCTTCCTACGTTATTTGCAGCTAACTCAGTAAATTCACCACCTATCTTTATTGAGGCTTCAGAGGTACTATCTATCCTTATTGCAGCTTCAGTAGTCCAACTGCCATCTTTAAGTTTATAAACTGTATCACCCTTATCATTTACTGCAAATAATTCCCCGTTGCTATTTGAAGTCAACACTCCTATAGAACTACCTGAGACCTGTGGAATTTCCTCCCAATTTTCACCTCCACTTGCAAGCTTAAAGATTTTATTGTTAGGTATAGAAGCTGCTTCTTCACTATCATCATATAAAGCAACGCCATCATACATTTCAAAATCATAAACACTTTCTAATAACACATAAGAGTTACCTGAGGCGTCTTGGGCAATATCAACAATACAATAGTCTGAGGAGCTTGCATCAGGAAGAGTTACCCAGTCTTTGCAATCAACAAATATCGCTGAAACTGTAACATTGCTATTTGGCATCTCAAAATAACTTTGAAAGTGGGTTTGCTGTAAACCATTACTATATTCACAAGATGAAGGATCTATCTGTTTCCCTTCGTTGGCTTTTGTTGATATACTAATGTAATCTCCACTATACGCAGATATTGCGCTTACAGAAATAGAGCCGCCTGTGATATTTGGGTCAATAGCAATTGAATATTTTGGCTCATCCGTCCATTTTGCATATAAAGTTATATCTGAGGTAACGGCTGTAGTATTTGTATATTCCATGCCCGCCGGACTAGTATACCAACCACAGAAAGTTTTATGGTAGTCGGTTGGAGGATTAGATGGCAGCGTTATTCTCTCACCGGAAATCACGTTAACTGTTGAGTCTTCAAAGAACTGTGCGCTATTGCTATTTACATCAAAGGTAACTTGATACTGTGTTGCTACTGTATAGATTTGATTTCCATAGCTAATATACACCTGACCAGTAGGGCTCACTGCAACACAACTTGGATAAGTAATATCACCTAAATCCACTGTGTAGTCTGCCCAGCTATAACTTCCATCAGCCTGCTTGGTACCTTTTATAAAATCACCATCTGTGACTATAACATATAAATTGTCCTCGTTATCAAAGCAGATGCTTCTGGGGTAACCTGATGCTAAACTAAAGCCTATATCCACCCAACTAGAAGTATTTGTATCATATTTCATCACGTTACCACTAATTGTTGAGTTTGCAGTATCGTTGGCAGCAAAAATGGTATCTTTGCTGTCTATAGCGATGTCAACAATTGCGGCCCCACTCACAACATAATCCCAGGTCAAAGCACCACCAGATGTAGTACTCTTGGAAATAGCTCCTTTATTAGCCCCATATCCCGCCTCATACCTGTAGTCTGAATAGTATATATTTCCAGATTTATCTACTGCTATGGCACAGGGATTATCACATCCTTCTTTTATCTTTGTTGATGTCCATCTACCTTCCGAACAGGACAATTCAATAATGGAATGTCCATCGCCATCAGATATAAATACG
>JAEZFR010000302.1 GCA_023417285.1 Bacillota bacterium | reverse complement strand
ATGTGATATCCGATTTTTTGAAGCTATCCGTTGGGGATAAAGTTAGATTTATAATAAATAGAAATGAAAAAGGTTTCTGTGCTAAAGAAATTAATGTAATTGATGATTTTTCATAATTATGTAAAGGAAATAAGTTTGCACTTCAGAGAACAAATGCCTTCACACTAGGCCTTCTAGCAGTGAGTGTTGCCATGCCAAAAGGTTTGATGTAGAGCACATAAGTAGATATTTCTATCTGTTGTTGTTATCGACTCCGGCCAAGCCCCTTTTGCCGTGTCGTGGTGACACATCGGCGCAGGGGCTTCGTGAAGGCGGGCGTTATGCGCAATTCAACTTGAATAAATATTTTATGAGTGAGGTAAACGTGTATGAAAATTGAACAAAACCCATTTTCTATTTATGATTTTCTTGGATATTTAATTCCAGGTATAATATTTGTTACTGGATTCCTATTTTTAATTGATGCAGATTATTCAAAAATACCTAAATTTCCATTTGATATGAAACTTGACCAATATATAGTAGTTCTTCTGATGTGCTATTTATGTGGACATTTATTAAGTTATCTGTCTTCAATTTCGATTGAATTTTTTGCAGTTTGGTCTTTAGGGTTTCCCTCTAGATATCTATTAGGATATCGAATACCAGGAATTTGGAGTAATTTTTTTAGAGTAGGGAGCAAAAATATATTTTTAATTATAGCCAAAATATTAATGTGTATTTATATTTTTCCTGTTATTTTGACTGATTTGTTTATTAGAAAAGTATTAAGAACAACAAGTATATTAGGAAAATCCATGGACAAGATAAGTGTTAAATTGATAGAAAATAGAATTATAGAATACATAGTTAATGAGCTAGGTTTTTCCAATATTACTATTGAAGATAAAGATAAAGAAAAACCACCAGATTTTTTTCGTTTTATATATCATTACGCATGTGAAGAGTCTAAAGTACACTTTGGTAAAATGCAAAATTATGTAGCATTATATGGGTTCACACGTACAATATGTTTTACATCAATTTCGCTACTATGGGTTTTGATTGTTCAACTAGCTATAACTGGTTATGAAGGCTATATGTGCCTATATATGATTGGGCTAACAATAATATCAGGAATTTTGTATGTTGACTTTAATAAATTTTACAGAAAATTTTCGCTTGAAGCGATGATGGCTTTTTCAATACTATATAAACCGAAGAACTGCGCATAACAAATGCCTTCACGCCCAGGGCTTCCGCCAATAGGGTCAGTGGTGTGAGATAGTGTTGTGAAGGAAGTGCACAGGTAGATATTTCTATCAGATTTTCAGGTAAGGGCTCCAGCCAAGCCCCTTCGCCGTGACGTAGTGACACATCGGCTCAAGGGCTTCGTGAAGGCGGGGCGTTAGCTGAAATCACATTTTAAATATAAAGTTACGTATTATTTGGAAAGAGTGATAGAATGAAAAATCAATATTTTGGTGATAGGAATGATTTTTTTAAATATGATTTAGTATTAGAACTAATTGAAAGAAGTGAATTTTTAAATACTTTCACGTTTATTCCTATGCTTACAGAGAATGATGAAACAAATGACGGAAAATATATTTATTATGATTACAGTCGACGACCTGATTTGGGTAGGTTTCTAAGAAAGTGTATTGTACATTCCAACAGGAGTATCCAGAACTTAAAATCTTATATGAAGGAAGCGAATATTAATTATATCCCCTATAGGGAAAGTTTCTATTTCAATAATATATCTAGAAATGAATACTTTGGCAATATAGACCCTGAAATACTTACAAATGCTGCAATTCTTGTTGATCCAGATAACGGGTTTGAAGTAAAAAGCATGCAAAACAAAAATTCCAGCAGATATATAAAATATTCTGAGGCCAGAATGATTTATAATAAAATGAGTTATAATTCAGTACTTGTCATATATCAACATATTCCAAGAGTTAATAGAGAGGAATATTTTAATAAGATAAATTCCGATATTAACAAAACTCTATATAATCCTTTTATTATGTGCCTAAGTAATAACGTAGTAGCATTTTTCATTATAAGTAAATCACTAACATTAGCACAGGAAACATGGTCTACTATTAGAAAATATGCAAGCCAAAATAGATATTCGGCTTTTCTATTTTGTGATTTACAGACGACAATAGTAGAGAAATCAACCAACTCTTATAATCATGCAGATACTAATAAAGAAGATAGTAATATAGAAAATAGCAATATAGAAGACAGTAATATGGTTGGCAGTAATATAGAAAATAGTAATTTAGAAGAATTTAATGTAGAGTATAGTAATATCGAAAATAATAATGATATATGTAGAGGTATAAAGAATTATTTCACTTTTATTACTAAGTTCCTTAAAAGACTTATTGAGTAGAAGTTTAAAGGATAGCCCTAACATCATATAGCAATCGCACCCCCGCTAGGGCTGGCAAAAGTTAAACTTGAATCTAGCCAAAATGGCTTCTTTATAGCCTTTTTATTATCAACGTATATTCAGCCACTTGATAAAAAACCATTGGCCGAGTATATAAAGCTACGTAGAATGGCAAAGGCAACACTGAAAGCTTACTTCAAATGGGCAAGCGGTTTTTAGACATGTTATAAAATGCAAAAAAGATATAGATGATAAAAAGTACATTGAAACTATACCAATTGCTCAGCCAAAGGGCCTGTGCTTAATAGCCGTTGAATACAACCCTGTAGTGGAAATTTAAGTAATTTACTACAATATAATTTCATTTATGATATAGTATTTAGTAAAATAAAGTTTTGTTATTCTTATTGATTCTAGTTAAGTAAAATATGCTATCTTCTATTAAAGATAGACGTAGGGAGGAATAATGTGGAATTAAAGGCATTTACTAAAATCTAGTAAATATGAGCGAGGTATTTATGGAAAGATCGTTTAGGGATATATCAACTGCCGAAGAACTAATAAAATATCTTAGTGATTCAGCAGAAAGGTTAAAAAATAGCGGATATATATATCATTACACTACACTGCCTGTACTCATTAAAATGATAAAAAGCAAAAAATGGCACCTTGCTAACGCCAAAAATATGAATGACCGTCTGGAATATGACAATGGTGATATAGAAAGGTGGAAGAACATTTTCTTTAGTAGTTTTATGACTGAAGACAAAGAAAGTATTGGAATGTGGAGTATGTATGCTCAACCATGGGAGAAAGGCATTAAAATTGCAATTCCGTCATTGATAGCTCGAAAGTGGATAAAAAGCATTGTAAAATTATATGAAGTGTCTATGGGAAATTATGAAACGACAGGTCGTACATTTGAAGTAGCAAAAGAAAACATAAAACTTTCTTCTGTGGCGTATTGCAATACTGACAGTAGGACCCAAAAAGACATAGTAGAAAAACTTTGTTGGAGTAATGTTACCAATACAATCCTACTTAGTGCAGCCCACGATCTAAGCTTGACAGGATATATTAAAGATATGGCTTGGGCATATGAAAAAGAAATAAGGATTAGGGCAGAATTTGATAATACAAATGGCTTTGAAAGAGTTGCTATTGATTTGCCTGATGACGTTATTGATTCTATGACAATTACAGCTAGCCCGTTATTTGAGGGAATGCTACTTAATGAGATTGAAAAAGAAATAGAGCGTCAATTAAAAATTGATAATAGTTTATTTGCTGGTAGATTAAACATAAAAACAATTTGCCAATCATGTGACTTTAGAAAAATGCATCGGGGTGGAACTGTGTAAAGCTGATTCCCAATGATTCCAGAAACTTCTGGGTTGTTGGCTTTAAAGAAATATCATTATTTATTATATGGTTGGGCTCTAGAGCAACAGACGAAGTACCCCCTTTTTTTGCTGTTCTTCAATGTATGATTTATATCGGACGAAATAACTAAAACAGGGGGAATAATCCCCCATAAAAAAATCATTTAATATTTATGTCAAATAAACATTTCTTTAATGTCCCATTCAGAACCATTTGCTGAATCACGAATAATAATGCCTTTTTGATCAAGTTTTGATTTTAACTCATCTGATAATTCAAAGTTTCTATTGTGTTTAGCCTCTTGTCTTAGTTCCATTAATTCTTTAACTTCTGTCATATTAATATTATTAAGCTTTATATATTTTTCTTTAATTTCTAATATAAATGCTTCAGGCTCCTCTAAGAAAATACCTAATAAATTTGCAACTATCAGAATGTTTTTATATATTTTATTTAGTGTTGTAAGTTTGTGAAGAGGATTCTCATTAGCGTTGCTTAATAAAGCATTGGAGTACTTAAACACTTGCAAAAAGTTTGAAACCGCTAAAGCTGTATTAAAGTTATCGTTTATAGCAGCAACGAAAGCTCTGTTAATGCCGTCAACTATTTCTGGCTTGATAATTTTACCATGAAGCTCAATGTGCTCATTTAATTCACTATTCTCACCTGCAAAGTTTTTAATCCTATTTAAAGTTTGATAAAAATAGTAAAGTCGCTTTTCTGAAGCTATAATGTCATCAACTGTCAGTGTTTCCATTCCTTTTGAAAAGTTTGAAAGGATACAAAACTTTAATACTTCAGGGTGATATTTTGATAATAATTCTTTTGATGCTAAAATATTACCCAAGGACGCGCTGGCTTCTTCAAAATTGAAAATAGATCCATTAGGATATACTTTATATTCATATCCGTGTATACGTGCTAATTTTTGCTTGCTTTCTGATTTGATAGATTCATTTGAACTCATATAATAATTCTCCTTATAAAACACTATTTGTTGATTATAACATAAAAAATATTATAAAAAGTATTGCGTTGTGAAAATCTTTTTGAACAATTTAATAAAATCATGTAGAATTGTTATTGAGATTAGCTTGCTTGAGCAAGGTAATACTTGCGATATAATAAAAAAAAAGGGGAACAGAATGAAAAACCATAAAATAGTTGTTCAATTTGATGGAAGTAGATATAAAGGTTGGCAAAAGCTTAAAGATAATGATCTTTCAATTCAGGAGAAAATTGAAACAGTTCTTTCTAAGATGACTGGAGAAGAAATTCAAGTAATTGGTTGTGGAAGGACAGATGCTGGTACTCATGCTGAAAATTATGTGGCCAATTTTCATACAAATTCAAATAGATCACCAAAACTTATATTGAATTATTTTTATGAATTTTTACCAGAGGATATTGTTGTAAAATCTGTTGAAGAAGTGCATGAAAGATTCCATGCACAACACAATGTAAAATCAAAAACTTATGTATATAGTATTACTAAAGGGAAATTTAGAAATGTATTTAATAGAAAATATTCATTTCATTCAGAAGAAAAGCTTGATCTTGTTCAAATGAGAAATGCAGCTGAGTATTTAGTTGGAACGCATGATTTTCAAAGTTTTACGAGCTTGAAAGAGGGCCCAAAATCCACAATAAGAACTATAAATTCCTTAGATGTTGTAGAAAATGGTATGGTGATTGAGATTGTAATTAATTGCAATGACTTTTTACTGCACATGGCAAGGTTGATCGTTGGGATTCTTTTAGAAGTTGGCAAGGGTAAAATAAAAGCAGCCGATGTTCAAAAGATATTAGATGATAAAAAGTACACCGGTACTATACCACTCGCTCAGCCAAAGGGCTTGTGCTTAAGAGCCGTTGAATACAACCCTGTAGTGGAAATTTAAATAAGATTCGGACATGAAATGGATACCGAACTAAGACTACATAAGTACTTCTGGTCTCAGTGTGCGAATTTTAAAGAGTAATATCGTAGTTGCACAGTATAACAATAATTATGGCATAAAATAAAAAACAAGAGGAGAGTCTATTAGCCTCTTGTTTTTTCTATTTTTTTAAAAGATTGCTTATGGGAATTTAAGTAATTAATTACAATATAATGTCACTTATGGTATAGTGATAGTAGATATAAAGGTTAGTTATTGGTATAGCATCTGGTTATGTGAAATTAGGGCATTTATTAAATATTCTCCAAAGGGGTATATATGGAAAAGCTTTTGATTAGGCTTTGTACTGATAGTGACTTAGAATTATTGTCTATTATGAATAAGCAGTTGATAGAAGATGAAAAACATGATAATCCAATGAATCTTTGTCAGTTGAATGAAAGAATGTATGAATTTATTCATTCTGATTATAATGCTTACATATTTCAGTTAGAAAATAAAGTGATTGGATACGCCTTAGTTAATTACTTGAAAAGTCCTTTCTATTTAAGACAGTTCTTTATAGTAAGGGATGAAAGACGTAAAGGCTATGGCAAAAGAATGTTTGAGTTGCTGCTTGTAGAACTTAACGTTAAAACTATAGATATAGAAGTTATGGTATGGAATGAGCAAGGAAAAGCATTTTGGGAATCAGTTGGATTTAAGGAAAGAAGTATTTATATGAGATATTCTTAAATTAAAGAATAAAATGGCTATGGAGTTAAGTCCTAGTCCCAACATCACATACAATCGCACTCCCCATGGGCTGGCGGTAAGATGTAGGTATTGTGCAGTCTTTGGCTACAAGTGGTAGAGAGTGTTTTTAGCAAAGATAGTGCAGATTTGTTGGTCGTCACCCAAACTCCTTCGCGTGTCGTAGTGACACATCGGCTCAGAAGTTTCGTGAAGGCGGGGGCATTATTCTAAAGTATAGTTAATAAGGTGTGTGAGGTAATTTTGGAAAGAAAATTAATTAGTCAAATTCATCCAAGCTTGTACTTTATAGCAGTTTGGTGCAAAAGAATAAATAGATATTTTCAGTGGTTAACTGCAAAAAATAAATTTGCTAATGAAATCAGCATTGATAAGTTACCTTATAGGGTACTAACTCATAAATCTGTATTAATTAAGCATTTAGGTGATAGTAATGTTCAACTACAATATAATAAAGTCACTAATTTAAAGATTGCATATAAGAAAATAGATGGGATATTGATAAAGCCTGGTGAAATATTTTCTTTTTGTAAACTAGTTGGACTACCAACAAAATCTAAAGGTTATTTAGAAGGAATGGAATTGTCATTTGGTGATGATAAAACAGGTATAGGTGGAGGTCTATGCCAATTAGCTAACTTGATTTATTGGCTATCATTACATACTTCGTTGACTACTATTGAAAGACACCATCATAGCTTTGATCCATTTCCTGATGATAACAGAGTGATTCCGTTTGGGAGTGGGGCAACAGTATTTTATAATTATGTAGATTTGCAGATTAGAAATGATACAGATTGCACTTTTCAAATTAATATATGGTTTTCAGATAAGTACTTAGAAGGCGAAATTAGAGTTGATAAGGAATTAGATTATTCATATTGCGTTTTTGAGAAAAAACATAGATTCATAAAAAAGGATAATATGTTTTATAGGGAAAATGAAATCTGGAGAAATAAGATTTTAGATAATGGAAATGTAGTTAGTACTGAATTGATTACAAGCAATAATGCTTTAGTCAAGTATATACCGCAGCAATATGAAGAAGTTTAAAAAGCAAGGAAGATGTTGAGCATCATTTTAGTCCGATAATGATTTATGTTTTGGAGGAAAGAAAAATGAAACTGGTTTTACCAAGTAAACGGTATTATCAATCGTATATAGAGGCAATAAATGAATATCAAGAGCATAATGTTGATACTTATGCTTTTTTAGATGTTACTAAGTATGATATCTTTGAAACGATTGAAAACGCTAGAACGAGTAATAATTTACCTGTTGGATATGTAAATGCAACATATTTATGGTTGGTAGATGGGAAGGAGTTTATTGGAGAAGTATCAATTCGCCATAGATTAACAGATGCATTGTTGCGCTTTGGTGGAAATATTGGTTATGGAATTAGGTACTCAAAATGGAATAAAGGCATCGGTACAAATATGCTTTCGATGGCTTTGGGTTATTCTAAAGAAGCCCTAAAACTTGAAAAGGTTTTAATTACTTGCAATGATAACAATTATGGCTCAGCACGTGTAATAGAAAAAAATGGTGGCATTCTGCAAGATAAAATTTTAAATACAATAGATGGTGTTGATAGAATAACAAGGAGATATTGGATTAACATTTAAGTAAATGAAAGTTATTATATGGAGGAATATTAATAATGAACAAAATTATTAAGAAGATAATATGTTGTCAGGTATTAATTTTACTGATAATAAATCTGTATCCTGTAAACATTTTGGCTGCAAGTTCTAATATAGTATCTATACAAAACTTAAGTACTACTGTAAAGCTTCACCAAAAGTATGTGTTACCTAATACTATAACAGCTACTATGAGTGATAAAACAGTCAAGAAGGTATCAGTAATATGGGATAAAAAAACATTGGACACTAGCAAAGTAGGTACTTATACATTTAGGGGAACAGTCACAGGATATAAACCCAAAGTAACACTTATAGTTAAAGTAATATTGGACAATCCAAATACACAGATAATGAAGAAGCTGACTGAAATACCTTCTATTCAAGGAATCTATGATAAGTGGAGTTATAAAAAAGAAACTCCATTTGCCAATGAAACAAAGTTTTCAACAATTAAATATGTTGGATCTTCTACAATAATATTTACACAGTCATGTAACGATACTAAGAAAGCGGTCAAATGGGGCAATAAAATAATATATGTACATAACGATGGTAAAGTCAAGGAATATGACCCAGTTGCAGATTCATGGGAGGATAAATACGAAATATATGAATTGCGTAATTCAAATGGTGATTTTATGGTGGTCACTATTGGTGAATTAATTTATATAATAGGGGTTAATTTTACAGATATTTTAGTGTACAACCCATTAAACAATCAATGTACTCTAGAAACAAAATTACTAAGTACCAAAAGAGTAGGAGGGGCTGTTGCAACAAATGGTAAAATCTATATTCTAGGAGGATTTGATGGTTTGACGGGAAATACTTCTAATTCTTTAGAAGAATATGATCCTAGCTCAGGTAAATGGTCAATAAAAGCTAATATGAAAGAAGGAACAAACACTATTTCAACTACTGCTTTGAATGATAAAATATATTGTTTGGGGGAATCTGAAAAAAATTATAATGATGGCACTACTTTTACACAGACACTAGAAGTATATGATATCAAAAATGATATTTGGACAACTAAAACAGCAACTTCAAGTAGTCAAATACTTAATGATAGTCTTGAAGCAGTTAATAATAGAATTTATGCTGTTTATGTTAAAGAGAATTCTGAAAAAAATAGCTATAAAATTTGTGTAGATGAATACAATCCTGACACGAATACATGGAAATCAAGAGCTAGTAGCATGTCAACTGAAAGAAATAAATTTGCTAGTGTAGAATTTAATGGTGAAATATATATTTTGGGTGGAGTAAAGGATAAAAAACCAAAAGGAACACGCATAGACTTTGTTGACTTAAAAGCTAATCCAGCCGCTTGGCTTGAATATGTAAAAACAATAGAGAAATATACACCACCAAAATCATAGGTATAAAAAATGTATATTAGTATGTTTGAATAGAGTGTACTGTCCTTTCTATACCTATAGTTATATGTGTTACACCGGCGGAGACTTCGTTAAGACAAATCGTTAAGTGAAATATGCTATCATCTATTAAAGATAGACGTTGGGAGGAATAATGTTAAGAATTGAAAAAGCAATAGAAAATGATTTAGTAGAGATACTTGATTTGCAGAAAAATGCATTTATAAGTGAAGCAAAAATAAATAATGATTACACGATACCACCTCTTATGCAAACTATTGAAAGCATAGTAAATGAATTTAAAAATTCGGTATTTTTGAAAGCTACAATAGACAATATAATTGTTGGGTCAGTAAGAGCAAATGAAAAGGATGGGGTATGCAATATTGGACGACTCATTGTGCATCCGGACTTTGAAAATAGAGGAATTGGAACAAAACTCATGGTATCTATAGAAGAATTATTTAAGAACTGTAATAAATATGAGGTGTTTACAGGTGAAAAAAGCAATAAAAACCTTTATTTATATAACAAACTGGGGTACAAAGAGTTTAAAAGAAGTAAAATTTCTGATAAATTAACGATAGTTTATCTGGAAAAAGTCAATCGTTTTTAGATTGGGTAGTATAATGCCCGCATCAAGGAAAATCTACTCCATCATAAGTGCTTATACTAGCAATACAAGGCATTCACAGTCAAGAGAATACTGCTTTTTCATGTTATTCTATATGAAAAGGAGGTGCTATATATGCACGCGTGGGAACAAGTACAACAAACAATCGACTATATTGAGGATCATATTAGCGAAGACGTTAATATTGAGAATCTAGCCAAAATGGCTTCTTTATCGCCTTTTTATTTTCAGCGTCTATTTAGCCGCTTGGTAAGAAAACCAGTGGCCGAGTATATAAAGCTGCGCAGAATGGCAAAGGCAACTGAAAGCTTACTTCAAAGGGACAAGCGGATATTAGACATTGCTCTGGAACTCGGATTTACTTCTCATGAGCACTTTTCGCGGACTTTTAAGACAACATTCGGGATGACTCCTGAAGATTACCGCAAAAGTCCTCGTGCGCTTAACCGCATGACAAAACCAGAACTCTTACTACACTACACCTTAATCGATGAAGGTGTACCCTTAATTACTGATGGAATTATTCTAGAAATAAACAGACAGGTAATTACAGAATCCATATATTATACTGGCATAAAAAAAGAATATCCAGTTCAATTAATAAATGGACTTGGAATAGAATCAGGGGAGGATCCGTTGGACTCTCTTTGGAGGCTTTTTCACAATGAGAAAGAAACTATACTAGGTTTTGGTGCGGCAGATAATGAAGAGATAGGAGTAACGTCTCAGGGTTCAGAGGAGGGGTACTTCAGTTATTTTGCTGGTGCCAGCTCCAGCCAGAGAGAAGTACCAGAAGGCTATATGAGCTGGGAAATGATACCCGGAGAGTACTTAGTTTGTTCATTTGAAGCTGAAAACTTTGAGGCCCTCGTAATGGATGCTCTCTATAAAGCTCAGCAGTACATATATAACACATGGCTGCCAAACCACAAATTACTGACCGAGCCGTTCTGTATTGAAAGATATAAAAGCCATTCTCCTAACACAACTAGCATGGAAATTTGGCTAAAACTAATAAAATAAACCATTTCTGCCCTGTCGGAAATATTTGTATTAAGTTATAATAGACAATAATAAATAAATTAATTACATATTTTTTCTTAACTTTGTTGGAGGATATTATAATGAAGCATACACTTACCGAAGAGAACATTCAAAAACTGAAAGAAGAGCTTGAATACAGAATGACAGTAAAAAGGGCTGAGATAGCAAAGGACAAACAAGAAGCAGCTGCCCATGGGGATAGATCCGAAAATGCAGAATACAAAGAAGCCTGCGAACGCTAGAACAACAATGACAACAGGATTCAGCAAATACATACAATTATTGCAAATGCTGTCATAGTTAAAGAAACACCTGACGATAAAACGACATTAGGTATTAATAGTAAAGCAAAAATTAAGTTTATAGATTTCGATGAAGAGGATACGGTAACTTTAGTAACAACAATGGATGTTGATGTTGCTAAGATGCATATTAGTGTTGAATCAGATTTGGGAAAGGCTTTATTGGGCAAGAAAGTTGGAGAAATAGCGGAAGTAAATGCCCCGAGTGGAAAGTATAACGTGCAGGTTTTGGAGATTTTGTAGTAAAAATACGAATATTTTATTTTATAACCAAATAAAGTAGTAGTGTTAAAATATTTCTTTATTAGTTCAATATATGTTATAATTAATGCATAAAATTTGTTTTGAGAGAGTGATGATTTTTTGTATTCCCTTAAGGAAAGCTTTTTTGATGGTCAGGGTCATTTAAGAAATCCGGGCGAAGTTTATTTAGATAGTGAAGGTATAAGTCGAGAACCTGGTGAGGACTATTTTGATTACCTTGGCATACTAAGGCGTGCAGATGAGGAGTTTTGTGATAGCCAAGGTATAATGAGAAAACCGGACGAAAATTTCTATGATGGAACAGGCGTTTTACGTGAAAGATAGAGCATTATTACGCAATAGTTGATATAAGTATCATCTAGAACTGCAAAAAGCCATGTAAGTAATGTGCGCCCCAAATGTTAGATAAGTTATATCTTTGATTTGAGGCGCATATTTATAGGCTTTTATTTTTGTACATATTTATTGTGCTAAAGAGTAATTATTGTGCTAAACATATATATTTCGTTAAAACATCTTTTTCTTGTATAGTGCAAATCCAGCAACTCCGCACATTGCAACTGCTATAACCACAACTATCCAAAACGCAAATGGACTTGATAATGGGATAGCAACGTTCATTCCAAAAAAGCTTGAAATCATTGTCGGAATAGCCATAACAATGGTAACAGATGTAAGGAATTTCATCACTATATTTAGGTTGTTTGAAATAATGGAGGCAAAGGCATCCATTGTTCCAGATAGAATGCTACTGTATATATTGGCCATTTCTATGGCCTGTTTATTCTCTATAATAACATCTTCAAGCAATTCAGTATCTTCAGGATAATTCTTTATGTGCTCATACTTCATAAGCTTTTCAAGTACCACTTCATTTGATTTTAAGCCTGTTGAGAAGTAAACGAGACTTTTTTCAAGCTTCAACATTTGAATAAGCTCTTTGTTTTTCATTGATTTATGCAAGTCCTGCTCGATTCTACCACTGGTTTT
>JAEZFR010000291.1 GCA_023417285.1 Bacillota bacterium | reverse complement strand
AAGAATGTAAAATCATGCTATAATCCTATCGTACTTATTTTTATAGTAAAGGGTGATTAAAGTGGATTATAATCAAAACATGAATTCGCAAATGCCAAATCAACCAAACCAAAATGGCTCTGGTTTTGCAATTGCTTCCATGGTATTAGGAATCTTGTCCCTTGTAATAGGCTGTTGCTACGGTATTGGAATTATTCCTGCTATCATTGGTGTGATTTTAGGAGCAATATCTCTTAATCAACAAAGACCAGGCAGGGGTATGGCAATAGCTGGTCTTGTGACTTCAATTCTTGGTATCCTTTGTGGTATTTTCTGGATACTAGCTTTTGTAGGTATAGCTACATCTCCTGAATTTATGGATGGATTTATGAAAGGCTCTGGCTATGAAATTTAATTTGATCTATACATAACGCTCTGTATAGCATTTGTAGCATCATATTGTTTTAAATGGATACACGCAAAAATATTAAAGCGCTGCATTAAAAATGTGTAGCGCTTTTTCTAACTCTATTTAAGTCTAACTCCCTATGCTATTTTAATGTAAGGTTTTACTTACTTAATAATCATTCCTGGTATGAAATTTCTCAATAATAAATACGCCATTATAATACTTACAAATATGATCCAAAAGCTTGTCTTCCTTGGAAGAACAACCTTATGTTTACTAAATGCGACAAGCGTCCATTCAATATAAAGAATGGCAAAAATTAAGATGAGTATTATTGGTACAATGTTATATCTTAGTGACATAAGAATATCACCGTCAAGCAGATGTATAATGCTCCTTGTGTTTCCACAACCAGGGCAATATAAGCCTGTAAGTTCTCGAAATGGGCATTTTGGAAGGGTTTGTGCCCACAATACTATACTATCCTTAAAAAGTAATAGTACTGTAACTAGAGCTAATGGAATCGCAATAACCAAAATCTTATTCACGATGTTATTACTTAATAGACTCTTTTTCAATACTATTACCTCGCATTACTTTGTTATGATATCAATCTTGAGTCTCAGATATAACAGGAAGCCTTCTTCTTGAAGAAGTAATCTCGTCTGTATTAATATCTACTACAATATTGTCCTCTTTGTCTGAACACTGTGCTAAAACTTGACCCCAAGGATTACACACCATGGAATACCCATAGGCAATATAATTTGAATTTTCATTTCTAGCAGGTGAAACAGCGGCATGAAAGAGCATATTATCCAGTGCTCTTGCTCGTACCAGCAGTTCCCAATGAGCAGGACCTGTCACCATGTTAAATGCTCCAGGTGTAATTATACAAACAGCTCCTAGCTGGCACATTTGCATATACAATTCAGGGAACCTCATATCAAAGCATATGGCAACACCTATTTTACCAAATTCAGTATCAACCACTGTAACCTCTTTACCAGCTGAAAGTACTTCAGATTCTCTGAAAACTATGCTGCCAGGTATGTTAATATCAAATAGATGAACCTTTCTGTGCTTTGCTATTATTCTACCTTGCTTGTCAAATACAAGAGAAGTGTTGTAAAGCTTACCATTCGAAGCTTCAGGTATTGAACCCGCCACTATAAACATACTGAGCCTTTTGGCAGCATCGGATATTGCTTTTACAGTCTCCCCATTTTCTATACTTTCGGCGTAAATGGAGAATTTTGATATATCATATGGACAATTAAACATTTCAGGGAGCACCGCAATGTCAGCACCCTTACTATGGCAATAACTAAGATGCTTAACAGCATTGGTTATGTTCAAGGATTTCTCCTCGGCAACTGACATTTGACACAATCCAACCCTTATATTCGCCATATATCATACTCTCCTACACTTAAAATCTGTTTAAGCTGATATAGATTGATAAAAGACTAGCTACAAAATCATTTAATCTAAATGTTCAAATATATGCAAATAAACTTAATCATAAAATGCAAATAAGATTAAACATAAAATGCAAATAAACTTAAACATAAAATGCAAATAAATCAATCATAAAATACAAATAAATTAATCATAAAATACAAATAAATTAATCATAAAATGCAAATAGAATTAATCATAATGCATTTAATTTCTTAAACTATGCAGCGGTGCAGGGATTCTGCCACCTCGCTTGATAAATTCAGAACTGTCAAAAGGATTAACCTTCATAACAGGACCAGAACCAAGCAGTCCACCAAATTCAACCCTATCCCCTATTGTCTTGCCTGGAGCAGGAATAATTCTGACCGCGGTAGTCTTTGTGTTTACAACTCCAATAGCAGCTTCATCCGCAATAATTGCAGAAATAGTATCTGCTGAAGTATCTCCCGGTACAACTATCATATCAAGTCCGACAGAGCACACACAGGTCATCGCTTCTAGTTTTTCTAATGACAATGCACCAACTTCTACTGCTTCAATCATGCCAGCATCCTCGCTAACGGGAATAAATGCTCCACTCAGGCCTCCTACATGCGAGGATGCCATTACTCCGCCCTTCTTGACTGCATCGTTGAGAAGTGCAAGGGCGGCGGTAGTTCCATGAGCACCGCACTTTTCAAGACCCATTTCCTCTAGAATGTATGCAACACTGTCTCCAATTGCAGGGGTTGGTGCTAATGATAAATCAACTATTCCAAAAGGAACATTCAGTCTCTTTGAGGCTTCCTGTGCAACAAGCTGACCCATTCTTGTGATCTTGAAGGCTGTCTTTTTGATTGTATCTGCAACCTTTGAGAAGTCTTCTCCCTTTATCTTTTCAAGTGCCTTTTTAACAACACCTGGTCCGCTAACTCCAACGTTTATAACACACTCAGGCTCACCTACTCCATGGAAGGCTCCCGCCATAAATGGGTTGTCTTCAGCAGCATTAGAAAAAACAACAAGTTTGGCACATGCAATTGCTCCCCTATCAGCAGTAAGGTCAGCGCAGCTTTTAATAATTTTACCCATTTGCGCAACAGCATCCATGTTAATACCTGCCTTGGTTGTAGCAACATTAACAGAAGAACAAACAAGATTTGTAGTGCTCAGTGCTTCGGGAATTGATGCAATTAGCTTTCTATCACCATTTGTATAGCCTTTGTGAACCAGCGCGGAATATCCGCCGATAAAATTAACTCCCACTGTAGCAGCAGCTCTGTCCAACGCTCGTGCAAACTTAACATAATCAGCACTGTCACAGCTTTCAGCAATCAAAGCAATAGGAGTAACCGAAATTCTCTTGTTAATGATTGGAATACCATATTCCTTCTCGATATTTTCACCTGTTACTACTAGCTTCTCAGCATATTTTGTTATCTTGTCATAAACCTTATTGCATGCAATATCTATATCTGAATGGCAGCAATCTCTCAAAGAAATTCCCATAGTAATGGTTCTTATATCAAGATTCTCATTCTGAATCATATTAATTGTTTCTAGTATTTCAAAAGGACCTAACATACGTTATTCACCTCATATTCTATGCATTGAATTAAATATATCCTCGTGCTGTATCTGAATCTTCAAACCAAGCTCAACACCCTTATTCTCTAATCTTTCTGAAAGCTTTCCAAAAGGTATGCTGCAACCCTTGATATCAACTAAAGTTATCATGGTAAACACATCTTGCATAATTGTTTGTGTAATGTCCAAAATATTTACATTGCAATCCGCTAAAATATTGCTTACTCCAGCGATTATACCTACTCTATCTTTTCCTATAACAGTTATAACTGCTCTCACAATAATCCCTCCAATACTAAAATCCTTGGCACATATGGTTGTATTATATAACTTTGTGTAATAAATATCAATCGTTGTATTGTCTAAATGATGCCATTTAAAGGTATATTCATTTGGCTAAATTCATTACTATCAGAGAATTTAGGTGTATTTCTGTACACGTAGTATTTTACTAACACGTACATTAATATCAACTGAATATTTCAATACCAGCAGCTTCGTAATGTAATTTAAACTTGGGTTGAAATTTCTTACAAATATATCGAACATATGTTTGTATTTTAATAGTAAATATATTATAATATAGATATGCATTATAAATGTATAACCTAACTGACGAAATCAAGATAACTAACTAACAAAAGCAAGTATAACTAACTAACAAAAGCAAGCATAACTAACTTACTAAAGCAAGTATAACTAACTAACAAAAGCAAGTATAACTAACTAACTAAAGCAAGTATAACTAACTTACAGAGGGATTGAAAGTATGGATTTATATGAGAAGCTTGGAGTGCTAGCTGACGCTGCAAAATATGATGTCTCTTGTTCTTCTAGTGGCGGATCTAGAAAGAATGAAAAAGGTGTAGGAAACAGTCATGCAGCCGGTATATGCCACACTTGGTCAGACGATGGCAGGTGTGTGTCTTTATTAAAAATATTGCTTTCAAATGAATGTATTTATGACTGCGTATATTGTGTCAACAGAGCATCGAACGATGTACCTCGTGCTAGCTTTACTGCTGAAGAGGTAGTACAACTTACAATGAACTTCTATAGGAGAAACTATATCGAAGGACTCTTCTTGAGTTCTGCCGTGTTAAAGAACCCAACACATACTATGGAGTTAATGTTAGCCATAGTAAAGCGGCTCAGAGTGGTGGAGAAATTTTATGGATATATTCATATAAAGGCAATTCCCGGTGCAGATCAGAAGATAATAGATGAAGCTGGGTTATATGTTGATAGAATGAGTATAAATATTGAGCTGCCATCAGATAGAGGACTTGAGGTTCTAGCTCCGCAAAAGCCCGCAAAGGCATTGCTAAAGCCAATGAAGCATATTGGTGAAAAGATCGTTGAATCTAAGGAAGAGCGTAAAAGCTCCAAAAAAGGCAGAGCTTATGTACCAGCTGGTCAGAGTACTCAGCTTATAGTAGGAGCAACGCCTGATAGAGATCTGAGTATTTTGAAGCTATCAGAGGCACTTTACAACAGCTTTTCTCTTAAACGAGTGTACTATTCCGCTTTTGTGCCTACAGTTACTGACCCTAGGCTACCTGCACTTATTAAACCCCCTTTATTGAGAGAGCACAGGCTGTATCAGGCAGACTGGCTGTTGCGGTTTTATGGTTTTGAAGCCGATGAATTACTGGACAAAACCCATCCCAACTTTGATCCGATGTTAGACCCAAAGGCCTTTTGGGCCTTGAGAAATCGCAACCTCTTCCCCATTGAAGTAAATTCTGCAGATTACGAGATGCTTCTTAGGGTTCCTGGAATTGGTATTCAATCAGCTAGGAGAATTATTGAAGCTAGACGTGTTGGAAAGCTTAATTTTGACCACCTAAAAAAGATGGGTATTGTGCTAAAACGCGCTGGGCATTTTTTAACCTGCATGGGAAAAACTTATGATTCATATAGCGAAAATGACGATGTTGTCAAGAATGCTCTTATATCAGCTAAACTGATTCCAAAGAGCAAAAAGTTTGTAGATGGTCAGTTGTCTTTATTCCCAATGGCCCAAGAGGAAACTTCAGATTATCTCATTCTGCCCGACAATCAAAGCACAAATCTTATGTTGCCGTCACAGCATTTAGTGTCAGCAAACAATGGATCCAGTATTTTGGATAGCTCACCACAAAATCAAGTATTATTTGGCCAGCCTAGCAACAACAAAGAATGGCTCACATACTACAATCAACCTCAAGATGGGAGGCTGCTTATAAGTGATATACATTTATGATGGTACCTGGGATGGATTTCTTACTGCGGTACACCATTATTACTATGATGGAAAGTCAGCCTTGGGAATAGAATCTGTACTGGAGCACCAGCCCTCCCTTATTGATGAAGTACAAAACATAGAAACCGACACTGTTAAAGCCAAAAAAGTTGAAAATGCCATACTTACAAAGATATCCTCTGATAGTTTGGACACAATCCAAAAATGCTTTTTCTCTGATATTACAGGGCGAGAAGGTTTCATTCTCAACTATATTAAGCTTGGTTTTAAGGTGGGCAGCAAGATTGATTCTATGTTGGGTGACAGTACGGCACTTAATGTAATCGTACCTGCTAGAAAGCTAAATATGGAATGTCATCGTATGCTTGGGCTACTGCGCTTTGAACTTATTGAAGGCAATGTTTATTATGCGAAATTGGAACCCGACCATAATATTATTACTTATATTGCCCCTCACTTTCAAAGGCGTTTTCAGGACCAGAATTTTATCATTCATGATATAAAAAGAAACCTAGCGGCTATGTACAACACCAAAAGACTTATAATTACTTATTTGGACTTATCGGGTGTACCCTCTCTTCACAAGGACGAAATGGAGTTTCAGGAGCTATGGAAGAACTACTACAAGCATATAGCAATCAAGAGCAGAATTAATCCAAAACTGCAAAAGCAGATGATGCCAAAAAGATATTGGAAGCATATGGTGGAGAAAAAGTAGCATGCTCCGCCATAGAAATATACCGCATTCTCAATAATCGTAATATTCTTGGCATGAGGTCTGCTTAAATAAACACAATAGAAACACCCAGTTAATGCTCACTTTTTTCTGCATTACTGGGTGTTAAATACTAGATGTTGTTATATTTATGCCAATGTTTTATTCTTTTGCTGTTGATTTATATATGCATAAAATTATTCTTTTACTGTTGTTTTATTTACGCTCGGTGGTATATATTTCCGATTAAATTCTACTGCAACTTATTTACTAACTCTTTAAATACATTACCTCTGTGTTCAAAGTTTTTAAACATATCGAAGCTGGTGCTTGCTGGGGACAATATCACGCAGTCACCTGCAATGGCATTCCTGCTTGCCTCCTGAACAAC
>JAEZFR010000120.1 GCA_023417285.1 Bacillota bacterium | reverse complement strand
AGCCAAGCCGTTTTCATTCATAGCATCTGCAAATACTGCATGTTGCCCAATCTCCGTTCCGATACCAATAATTGCTTGATGATTCTTCACCTTTTGGCCGGTTACTTTGCATTTATATTCATAATTTCTTGGAAGGATTAACACGGACTGATTAAAGCTATATCCTAAATCCATATTTCTTCCAAAGAAGTGTTGCCCTTTTTCAGTTACTATAGTTAAAGCTGTGCACATAATATCACCTTTATACTAAATAAATTAATATACTAAACAAGTTAACACAACAAGTTAATCAAGCAAGTTAACACAACAAGTTAATCAAACAAGTTAACACAACAAGTTAATATACCAATAGTATCTTCTGCTGATAACTTTAATATATACGTATTTTTTTCACTGTTCGACCTAGGGTAGCTTGTAAATACTGGATTTAGTGATTATGGTGTTTAATTTGCAAACCTAACAAAAATTACCATAATTATATCGAAAATAAGTGACATACTATAACTAGACATGATTCTTGTGAATCATTGTCTAACTCAATTAGACTAGCATTAGTTGGATTTGAGGTGATTAGGATGTATGGAGCTTTCTTGGAACCTGTTATGATACGCGCAGTTTAGCATATTAAAGATGGGGGATGGTAAAGTTGAACTTCTTAATGCAACACAAAAGCCATCAATACTAGTTTAAGGATACAGGGTTACATTTATGTAGCCCTGTATTTTTTAATTAGAGCATATAGCATTAAGTACACTAGCTTATAGAGCCTTCAACTAGCAATATAAAACACTGAAAATTGCAAATTTACCCTAAATTAATTAGTTTGAATTATGTAAAATAATACGATATAATAATTAGCATATGTATTACTATTTTGTAATATCCTGAGTCCATATTAAAAATTTTGGTAATCATTTAATTATTAAGGGGGACCTCCCATGGACAGCTTTAAAATACTAACTATCAAGAAGAGTATTTTTGAGGATAATGACAATCAGGCTAATTTACTTAGAAGTAATCTCAAAAGTAACAAAACCTTTCTTTTAAATCTTATGTCTTCACCTGGATCTGGAAAGACAACAACAATTACTAGAACTATTGAAGCGTTACATAATGAAATGAAAATAGGAATTATGGAAGCGGATATTGATTCTGATGTTGATGCTCGGACTGTATCACAAACAGGTGCAAAGGTAATCCAACTTCACACTGGAGGAATGTGTCATTTAGATGCTGAAATGACAAAGCAGGGCTTAGAAGCGCTTGGCGTGGAAGACCTTGATTTGGTTATCTTAGAAAATATCGGCAATCTTATATGTCCTGCAGAATTTGACACCGGAGCAGTACGTAATGCAATGATTCTCAGTGTTCCCGAGGGTGACGACAAGCCACTAAAATATCCACATATATTTTCAGTAGTTGATGTTTTGATTATAAACAAAATGGATGCTGCTGAGTTCTTTAATTTCAATTTGAATGCAGTTGTAGAAAGAGTAACAAAATTGAATCCAAATATCAAGGTTATTCCTATCAGCGCAAAAAATGGTACGGGCATGGAGGAATGGCTGGATTGGCTACGCCATGAAGTTAGCAGTTGGATATTATAGTTAGCTTGTTGGGTGTGTTCTATTTTAACTAAATATTTTTTCTAGGGGGATTTTCAAATGATTAATCAGAAAGCATTGGACCTGGCGAATCACATAGGAAGAAAAAAGCCTGGTGCAAAGGATAGGTTTAAGGAGACAGATCCCGAATACCTAATTCTAGAGAAGGTTATCACTGATGAGATGGCAGATGTTGCAATGTGCCTGCCAATTCGTACAAAGACCACTGCTGCTGAGCTTGCGCCAAAATGCGGGAAGTCAGTGGAGGATACACAGAGAATACTGCTCCAGCTAGCGGAGGTGGGTGTTTTTTTTGTAAATAATATTAATGGTACTGATACATTTTGGTATGACACATGGGTACCAGGTATTATGGAAATGATGGTAAATAACAAGGAGAATGTTGCAAAATACCCCCAGATTGCGGAAGCTTTTGAGGCATATGGGAGAGTTAGAGGTCCTAAGACAGCAGGTAGTTTTCCTGTTGGGGTGGGATTAATGCGTGTCATTCCAATTGAAACTGCCATAGATGGCAATTCAAGAAAAGCTTCATATGAAGAGGTTTCAAAATACATAAATGAGAATTCAATTTTTACTGTTTCAGATTGTTCCTGCCGTACTGCAAGAGAGGTAATGGGCGAGGGGTGCGGACATCTAAAGGAAGATATGTGTATTCAAATGGGTCATGCCGCAGAATATTACATACGCACGGGCAGAGGTAGACAGATAACCAAAGAGGAAGCAATTGAAATAATCAAGAGAGCTGAGGAAAACGGCCTGGTTCATCAGATACCTAATCTTGACGGTTCAGGAAAAACTCATGCAATATGCAATTGCTGCGGTTGTGGATGCCTTTCCCTCAGATCAGCACAGATGTTTTACAATGGAGATATGCTTCGCTCCAACTATGTTTCAAAGATTGATAAGGATAAATGCGTTGCTTGTGGAGAGTGTGTAAAGTACTGCCCTGTAAACGCACTTCAGCTGGGTCAAAAAATATGCTCAAACAAACCCGTGGTAGATAAAATTATACATGAGGACACACCGAGAAATACAGAGTGGACAGCAGATAGATGGAACCCTGATTATCGTACAAATCGTAAGAATGTTGTTGATAGCGGAACAAGCCCTTGCAAGACCCAATGTCCTGCACATATAGCGGTACAGGGTTATATAAAACTTGCGTCCCAAGGTAAATACAGGGAAGCACTAGAGCTAATAAAGAAAGAAAATCCTTTTCCAGCTGTTTGCGGACGTATATGCCCTCGAAATTGTGAATCTGAATGTACCAGAGGTGATATCGACCAGCCGGTAGCTATAGATGAAATCAAGAAGTTTATTGCTGAGCAGGATTTGAAAAAGGAACATCGTTATATTCCAAAGGTGATGCATGACTATGGCAAAAAGATTGCTGTAGTTGGAGCCGGACCATCTGGACTTTCCTGTGCCTACTATTTGGCAATAGACGGATACAAAGTTACTGTATTTGAAAAGCAAAAGGTTTTAGGCGGAATGCTAACATTAGGGATTCCTTCGTTCAGACTGGAAAAGGATGTAGTCAACGCTGAAATGGACATTTTAAGAGAGTTGGGCGTGGATTTTAAAACTGGTGTTGAGGTTGGCAAGGATATTACACTGCAACAGTTGAGAGATGATGGCTACAAGGCATTCTATATAGCAATAGGTGCTCAAGGTGGCAGAAAATTGAACATTGAAGGTGAGGATGCAGAGGGTGTTTATGCAGGAGTAGAATTCATTAGACAGGTAAACCTGGGTAACAGCGTGAAACTCAGCGGCACTACTATTGTTATTGGTGGCGGTAATGTTGCAATAGATGTCGCAAGAACTGCAACTAGAACAGGGGCAGACAATGTATTGATGTACTGTTTGGAGAGCAGAAGTGAAATGCCTGCGCTTGAAGAGGAAATTTTAGAAGCCGAATCTGAAAGTATAATTATAAATAATTCATGGGGGCCAAAGAGAATTATTGTAGAGAATGGTAAAGTGGCCGGGGTAGAGTTCAAAAAATGCACTTCTGTATTTGATGAGAGCAATAGATTCAATCCTCAGTATGATGAGAGCCAAACCATGACAGTAAAAGCAGACTATGTACTTGTTTCTGTAGGTCAATCTATTGAATGGGGCGACTTGCTGAAAAACAGCAAAGTAGATGTTAATGCCAATAAAACAGCTAAGGCAGACTTATTTACCCTACAAACTGCTGAGCCTGATGTGTTTGTGGGAGGAGATGTGCTTACAGGTCCTAAGTTTGCTATTGATGCAATTGCGTTAGGTAAGGAAGGCGCAATATCAATACACCGCTTTGTTCAGCCTGGCCACAGCCTTGTTATAGGTAGAGATAGGAGAGAATACCATGCTCTTGACAAGCAAAGCCTTGAACTTGGAGGATATGATAATCAGCCAAGACAAAGTAGTGGTCATACAGATGGGCAAAAGGCAAAGGGTACTTTCAAGGATTTAAGAGCGACATTTACTGAAGAGCAGGTCAAGAAAGAGACAGAACGCTGCTTGGGGTGCGGTGCTACAATATCCGATGAGTATTTGTGCGTAGGGTGTGGTGTATGTACTACAAAGTGTAAATTTGATGCTATCAAGCTAGAGAGGGTTTATGATGGGGAGGGCGTTGCGTTTGAAGATATTAAGCCGGTGGTTGTAAAAACAATACTCAAGCGTAAAGTAAAGGTTGCTGCACATAAATTAAAGAAAAAAGTCTCAGGGAAGAAATAAATTTAATAAATTTATTCAGAAGATATTTAAAACTACAGTCAAGGCGGTGAATGCTATGCACGAGTTGGGGATTATGTTTAATATAGTTGAAACAGTTATAAGCTTTGCCAGCCAAAACAACATAACTAAAATAGATACTTTGGTTCTAGAGATAGGAGACATGTCACCAGTAGTGCCTAGGTACATTGAGGCCTGTTATCCCGCAGCCGCGGATGGAACTCTTTTGCAAGATACTAAGTTAAAGATTGAGGTTGTCTCGGGTAAGGATTTTATTATTAAAGAAATAGTGGCCTGTTAACTATTAAAAAATAATATTCAGGAGGAGACTTTATGTTTCAGTTTAGTGAAGGCACTTCGGCTATAGTTGTTTGGGGTATTTGGCTAGGTGTTTTAGCAGCTTTGTTCATATTCAATGAAGTTGCTAGAAGATGGAAGTGGGCTGGCTTTACAGCGTTTGTAGTTTTACCTGTAGTATTGTCTGTACTTTGGTTTACAGTGTTGAGAGAAACAACCTATACCGACTGGTTCCACCTTGCAAAGGTGTACTCTTCAACAGCTGGCTGTATTGGCTTCTGGCTAATCAGATTTTTGGAAAAGCGAGATAAGCTAACTGGTGAAGTAAAATGGAGATTAGCAGATAACAAAATTGCACTTTGTTTCCCACCTCTAATACTAGCTATTAATATTATTGAAGCTTGTGCTAGAGACTTCCAAGTGGGGATACAATACTGGGGTACAAATTCTGGACCAATTGAAGGTGAAGTTGTTGGTGTAATGGGCGGAGCATGGAATATCATGAATGGTATAGCAGGAATCCTGAACATTATAGCTATAACCGGTTGGTTTGGAATAGTATTACGTAAGAAGACAAAGAAAGATGGCAGCAAAGATATGTTGTGGCCGGATATGCTATGGTTCTGGATTATTGCATACGATTTATGGAATTTCACATATACTTATAACTGTATACCTACACACTCGTGGTATGCTGGCTTCGCTTTGTTACTCGCACCGACCCTATGTGCTTTTACTGTAGGAAAGGGTGCTTGGTTGCAGCATAGAGCTCAGACCCTTGCGATTTGGTGTATGTTTGCGCAGACATTCCCACTGTTCCAAGACCAGGGAATACAGATGGTACAATCAACATACAATACAGGAGTTTATACCTTCTTTGGTGCATTATCACTCGCTGCAAATATAGCAGTAGTAATCTACATGGTCTACAAGATGGTAAAGACCAAGAGAAATCCTTATACAGCAGAGCTTTATACTGATCTTAAGGAATATAAGGAAATTAAGGCCTTGGCTGAATAATGCAAGACGATAATGCAACAAGGCAAGACATAGGGAAGAAATAATGCAACAATAAGGCAAGACGGGCTTAATAGAAGTAAAAAAGCTATACCTCTTCAAGCCATTGAGGTATAGCTTTTTATTTAGGAGGTATCCTTTGAAATGACAGTTAATATTGAAAAATGGGGTATGTATGAAGTAAGTGCTAAAGGGCATTCCGAAGGGAATCCTTTTGTAGATTACTATATTAAGGGCGTTTTTACAGGAAAAAATGAAACTGTTGAAGTGGACGGTTTTTATGATGGAGATGGTACATATAAGGTAAGGTTTATGCCATCCTTTGAGGGCAATTATACATATAAAATCTCAGGGAACTTCTCTGCTGAGACTGTTGAAGGGGAATTTACCGTTATACCACCAAGTCAAAATAATCATGGCCCAGTGAGAGTTGCAAATACATATCATTTTGCGTATGAAGATGGTACACCTTATTATTCAGTTGGTACAACCTGCTATGTCTGGACACATCAGCCGTTTGAACAACAGGAAAAAACTCTTGAAAGCTTGAGGAATGGGTACTTTAATAAAATAAGATTTTGCGTATTTCCGAAGCATTATGATTATAATTTATCCGACCCTATAACTTTTCCCTATGAAGGAACACCCTGTGATTGTTCGGGGATAACATCCAAGAACTTTTCTGAGTATACAGGTTCAAATCCTGAAAACGATTGGGATTTTAAACGCTTCAACCCAGAGCATTTCAGGCTGTTTGAAAAAAGAATACAAGACCTCATGGATATAGGTATTGAGGCAGATTTGATTATAATGCACCCATATGATAGATGGGGCTTTTCACAGATGTCAGCGGAGGAAGATGATCTATACTGGAAGTATGTCATAGCAAGGTTTGCTGCTTATCGTAATGTATGGTGGAGCCTAGCCAATGAATACGATCTGATGAAAAAGTCTATAAGCGATTGGGAGAGATACGCATCGATAATATGCGAAAAGGATCCTTATAACCGATTAAGATCGATACACAGCTGTATTTATTTTTACGATCATACCCGACCTTGGATAACTCATTGTAGCATTCAGAGACAAGATATATACAAGTGCGCCGAATTGTCTCATGAATATCGTGAGCGTTATAAAAAGCCAGTGGTATTGGACGAAATATGCTATGAGGGCAACATTTCTCATGGTTGGGGAAATATTAGTGGGCAGGAGCTAGTAAGAAGGTTTTGGGAAGCCTCATTAAGAGGAGCGTATGCCGGGCACGGAGAAACCTACGTACACCCTGAAAACATACTGTGGTGGAGTCATGGTGGTGAACTGCATGGAACAAGTCCTGAGAGGATAAAATTTCTGCACAAAGTTTTGAGCGAAACTCCTAAGCTTGGGCTAAGACTTTCTAACAGGTTTAGTTGGGACGAAGTTGTAGCCGAGTTGGATAGTTTTACAAAAGACAATGATTATTTGATTTTCTATTATGGATTTCATAGGCCCACTCAGAGACATTACTATTTTGATGATGAAAGAGAGTATTGTGTTGAGGTAATTGATACTTGGGAGATGACTGTTAAGGAGGTAGGAGCGTTTAAGGGCAAGTTTACGGTTAAGCTTCCTAGCAAAGAATACATGGCAGTGAGAGTACGGACAAAGAAATAGTTATGAATTTTTGAATATATAAGAGGAAATAGCTCGTTAAATATTTTACATTTTTACAGACATCGTAGTGGGAGATTTCGTAAAAAGATTATAGATATAAAGAAAGCAGGTTGTAGAATGATTACTATTTTAGCGGACGACAAAAATCAAGACATTGGAAAAAGACTGTTTGATGACATAACTACTAGAGGACAACAAGCCAAGTACATATCCATATCAAATCTTGATGTCAAACCTTGTTATAGCTGCGGGGCATGCACAACAAAGACATTCTTTAAGTGCGTAATTAATGATGACATGCAAACTATCCTTTCACACATGGCTAATTCCGATGTATTGGTTTATGTATGTCCAATAGTGTTCGGGGGATACTCATCAGATACTAAAAAGATATTGGACAGAAGTGCTATTTTAGGAGATGTTCATTACCACTATGCAAATGGTGAGATTGTAAAAGGTCTCTCTGTTAAATTCAAAAAAATGTACGCAGTAGGGGTAAAGGAACAGTGCAGTTTAGATGAGCAGAAGTTATTTGCTAGGTTGCTAAAGGAAAATGTACAAATCATGAATATAACAGGTAAGGCTTTTATTGTAGGCAGTAATGATAAGGTGGATGATATAGCGGTGGAGGTATGTTCATGAGTGATACAATTATTATTAATTGCAGTCCAAGAAAAAATAGTACTAGCGATATGCTTAGTAAAAGGATTATGGCTTCAGCAAATTGTGGAATTGCCTATTTATATGAACAAGAGGGCAACTTAGAATTTCTGTTTAAAAGAATTAGTGGTGCAAAAACATTGGTATTCATAGGACCGTGCTATGTAAACACTTTCCCCGCAGAAACTTTCTACTTGCTCGAAGAACTCTCAAAAAATCCTAATTATTGCAAAGGCCAGAGGGTATATGGAATTATTAATGGTGGCATGCCCTATATACATACTCACGATACTGGACTGGAAAACTTAAAGATGTTTTGTCAGCAAAACAATATGTTATATAGTGGTGGATTTGTAATTGGTGGAGGTCCAATGCTAAATGGGCAGCCTCTTGAAAAGCATATAAGTGCTAAGAAACTGGTGCCTGCATTTGATAAGTTTACCCAGCATATTATCAACAATGAAGAATCGCCTGATAGTCTCTATGTCGAAGCTGCAACTTCAATGCCCCGCTTGGTACAACGTGTGTTTACTATATTTATGAATGTAAGTATAAACAAGAAACTCAAACAACATGGCTTTAGTCCAAAGCAACGAAGTCCTTACTTGGATTAATAACAAAATAGGGAATAATAATTTATACTATATGGATTGATATGGAGGCACTAGAACACAATGATAACACAGATGCTAATATGTATTTACATTAACATTATAAATACATATTATTCCGCTATCTCTTTAGTGCCTGCTTGGTTTTAACGTAGCTGATAAAACAATATAATATCAAAAGAAAGCTTCCTGCCCAGAATAGTATTATTAAAGGCTTTGAGCAATATGTCACAAGTATGCGGTTTGTATTATCTCCAAGTGACTGTAAGTTGCTGATAACATAATCAACAGAGGGTGTGTTAACCATAAGCGTTATATGTTCTTTAACTGGTGTGGCAGAAAAAACCTTTCCCTCAACGGTTATTGAATTATTGTTAACATTAACAATGTCAATAAGTTGATTGGAAAAGCCTGTAGAAGCAATAACTCCTAGAATAAGCAAAACAACAAACATATGACTGGTTGCATAACTACTCTTTATTGTTCTACAAAATGTAACAATATAAAGGCTTAACGGTATCATGCAAATCCAGAACAGTACCACATAAAATGCACTGATACCTCTAAATAACAGCAATATACAAGCTGTTACTATAGTGTTAACAACTAAAATGGGTATATATTTTGATAGTACCAGTCTTGCCTGATACCATAGTAGCAAACAACACATAACAACTGCAAACGTAGTAGCTGTGATATTATAAAATGCTATTGGTATCGCTATTGTTGTTAATACCGGAATAAGTGTTGCTATCAATAAGATTATGGAATAAAAATATATTATTAATCTAAGCATCTGAAGCTTATCTTTTATATTGATTCTAGAAGTAAAAGTATTCTTTGTTTTAATGAGTATTACAGATATTATAAGAGCAATAGCAATTATTAACGTGAGAAGCATTAGTGCTATGCTACTATTTTGCGCTGCATAAGCATGGACTGAGCTTTCCTGTAATACACCGCTTCTTACAAGAAATGTCCCAAAAGCAGCAATAATAAAGGGAATCACGCACATTCCCTTTGAGTATTGTAATTTACCATGAAGAAATGCACACATAATGAGCCATGGAACCAGTGCTATGTTTTCTATTGCATCCCACGACCAGTAGCCTCCCCAGCCCAAGGCTCGGTATGCCCAAACACATCCAGAGAGTATCCCCAGCCCCAAAAATGCAAAGCTGAGCTTTATCCAGCTGTTTATTATTTTATTGTAGTTTCTGCTTCTGACATGAGGATTTACGGGGAACAGTATAACCTTACCCTTATTTTGTCCATTAAACCCTATTGGAGAGATGCAAGAGAGCGAAAACAATACCGCCATACAACTATAACCAACAAAAACCAGTGGGGGGTGTACTACCATCCAAGGGTCTTGAAGTGCTTGAGTAAGTCCTAAACCGTCAATAGGAGAAGCTGAAGGGATAGTTTCAAAAGGATTTGTTACGAAAGCAAGGAAACACACAAAAGCACATATGACAGAGTAAATTCCCAAAACTCTCATTGATGTTATTAATGCTATACGAACAACACCTAATCCTAAAATTAGAAGAATTACTGCCCATAATAGCAAAGAGCCCTGCTGTCCTGACCAGAGAGCAGATATTTTATAGATTGTAGGCAGACTTTCACAGGTATGTTCATACACATATGTAAATCTAAAATTAGATGTTAGTTGATACCACAATAGCATTAATAATGGAAATAATCCAAGGACTAGTGC
>JAEZFR010000451.1 GCA_023417285.1 Bacillota bacterium | reverse complement strand
GGGTGGTGTTGTCAACCTGTGCGTCAACGAATTCAACCTTTGAGGGCTTTCCAATGCTTTCTAGCACATACTTCTCTATAATCGTATTGCATTCTTGCGCCTTTAGTATGCTTGCTCCCTTTGTAGTCAGATTGATAATGAGCTTATTACCTTGAATGTCGCAGGTGCTCCCCGCAAGAATGCCCTTTGACAGTGCCACCTTGCAATTTAGCAAAGTAACTATGTTATCCCAGCATTCCTTTACAAACCCCTCCAGAGTATAGGGCTTTGTATATCTGATTATGAGCACAGCAACAGCACCTAGCTTTTCACAAAGCTTGGTTTCGAACGACTGCAGTAGCTCATTGTTCAAAATCTCATTTGAAGCAGCATAGATTTCTAACCTATTAGACTTGATAAAAACACTCATTTTTTCAACGGACAGTCCGCCCAAAACAGAAAATTCCCCGCTTGATTCGACTACCTCAGGGAATAAATCCTTTAACAAACTATTCGGTTTACTCATTTTACGACCCCATCAATACATTTTATATTTTACTACATTTCACTAATCTCTTTTATAAGTTCCTCAACTATCCTATCTTGAGGTATTTTTCTGATGATTGTACCTTTTTTGAATAGCAATGCTTCATTCACACCGCCAGCAATTCCGATGTCTGCATCCTTTGCTTCTCCCGGGCCATTAACGGCACACCCCATGATAGCAACCTTGATATTTTTATCTAGCTTCTCCAATACAGGCTCAACTTGATTTGCAATGCTTATCAAATCAATCTTGGTTCTTCCGCAGGTTGGGCAGGATACAATTTCAATGCCCTGCTTTATCATGCCAAGTGATTTAAGTATTTCTCTACCCACAACAATTTCCTCAACAGGGTCACCTGTGAGTGAAACTCTTATTGTGTCTCCAATTCCTTCTGCCAATAAGCATCCAATTCCTACAGAGGATTTGATGGTACCTTTTTTTATGGTTCCTGCCTCTGTAACACCAACGTGCAATGGATAGCTTGTCCTCTGTGATAATAGCCTGTATGCTGCAATTGTCATGGGAACGCTTGAAGCCTTTATAGAAATGGCTATATCAGAAAAGTTTTCATCCTCTAGTAAGCCTGCATGTGAAAGAGCACTTTCAACCATGCCCTCCGGTGTTACTCCACCGTATTTTTCAACTATACTTTTCTCAACCGAACCGGAATTAACCCCAATTCTGATAGGAATTGCTCTCTCCTTTGCCATATCAGCAACTGCTTTCACCCTGTCATGACCGCCGATATTTCCTGGATTGAGCCTAATCTTGTCTACGCCGTTTTTCATACACTCGAGTGCAAGTCTATAATCGAAGTGAATGTCCGCGACAAGCGGAATAGTGATGCCGGCTTTTATAGCTTTGATGGCCTGCGCTGCTTCCATGTCAGGTACTGCGACCCTGATGATATCACAGCCGGCGTCAGTCAGCCTTGCAATTTGCTCAACTGTAGCCTTAACATCTCTGGTATCTGTATTTGTCATGGACTGAATGCTTACCGGAGCATTACCTCCGACAAGCACCTGTCCTATTCTAATCTGTTTTGTTTGTTTTCTCACTGGTGTATTGTTATTCATATGTTTTCCTCTAATGTATGCATTTAAACTGTAGCATGCCTTATACTATATAGCTTTATAAGTATATAGTATACCTGCGTATAACGTCACCGAACTATTCTTACTATGTCGTTAAACGACGCATAAACGAGCAGCATAATCAACAGAACAAAGCCTACCATCGTAATAAGTGCTTCCTTTTCAGGGGCTAATGGCTTTTTCCTAATCCCCTCAACTGCTAGTAAAACAATTTTGCTTCCGTCTAAGGCAGGGAAAGGAAACAGGTTCAATAGACCTAGATTTATACTTATAAGCGTCGTAATGGATAAAAGATTAATTAATTTATCCGTAAAGCTCTCCCCTATTGCAACTGTATCGCTAATAGTAGTGGTAATGCCTATTGGTCCCATCATATCACTTGTGGGAACTACCTTTTGGAATAGCCAAGAAAAAGAAAGGAATATCGATCTTGATATTGAAATGTTATAATTCACAGACTGACCAATACCGTCAACTATACCACTTTCTTTAGCTCCGAAGGTTAGCCCCATTGAATAGATTTCAGGGTTTTTTCCAATCTCAGCAATTACTGGCTTGAGTGAGAGCTGTTGTCCATCTCTTTCTACAGTGATAGTTACTTCATTTCCCTTTATACTATTTAAAGCCTCCGCTATATCCTGCCTAGAATTAACAGTAATATCGTTAAGCTTAATTATCTTGTCATCTTCTTTAAGACCTGCTTTATATGCAGCAGAATTACTTGCTACATTCTGTACTTCTCTAGATACTGAGCCATCAGCTGCTTTAGGTGTAAAGCCGAGCTTATATCCACCGTTTCTATCAGGCGTGAATTCTATTGTCTGTGTCTTTCCGTTTCTCTCTAATTCAACTGTAACAGGGTCATCAACCTTCAAGGGGTATGATAGTAACTCCATGTCATTTATCATAAACAGTCTACTGCCATTGTATTTTACAAATTTGTCTCCAGCCTTTATCCCAACCTGTTCTGCAACAGAACCGGGCTTTACACTATCAACAACATTTGTTAAATACCCAGTATTCATAACAATTATGAAACCAAAAATAAGTGCTACCAGAATATTCATTATGGGGCCAGCTGCAATAATAGCCATTCTGACACCAATAGGTTTTTTGTTGTATGCTCGGTCATCCTCTGAGGCTTCTTCTTCACCCTCCATTTTTACATAACCGCCCATTGGAATTAATCTAAGTGAATACTGAGTTTCACCCTTCTGAAAGCTCCATAGCTTAGGACCCATAAAAAGAGAAAACTCATTAACTCTTACCTTAAAAGCCTTTGCAACCAAAAAATGTCCCAATTCATGAATTATTATCAAAAAGCTCAAAGCCAAAATGGCTATAATTATTCCCATTTAAGTGACCACCTATCTACCGTTAACGGCTTTTATATTGAATGAGTTCATTCGCCATGTTTCGCGCCCATTCATCTACTTCTATTATATCGTCCAAACCTGGTAAAGTATTCGTATTATGTTTATTCATAACAGCTTCTATTGTTTGTGCTATACCAAGGAAGGATAGCTTGCCCTCTAGGAAGGCAGCAACAGCAATTTCATTTGCAGCATTCATTGCTGCCGGCATGGTGCCGCCTACTTTTAATGCATCAAATGCATACTGCAGACACCGGAAAGTCTTGGTATCCGGTTCTTCAAAAGAAAGCATACCACATTTTAACAAATCTAACTTACTAAAATTGTTTGAATATCTTTCTGGGTAAGTTAAGGCTAACTGAATTGGAATTCTCATATCTGGAGAACCTAACTGAGCCATTACTGATCCATCGACATATTCAACCATGGAATGGATAATGCTCTGGGGATGTACCAGAACTTGAATCCTGTCCAAAGGCATGTCAAAAAGCCATTTTGCTTCAATAACCTCAAGCCCCTTATTCATAAGCGTTGCAGAGTCAATTGTAATCTTGCTCCCCATACTCCAGTTTGGATGCTTTAGGGCTTGCTCAGGTTTAATATCTTTTAGCTGTTCAAGTGTTTTGCCTCTAAACGGTCCACCTGAAGCAGTTATAATTAGCTTTTCTACTTCTTTAAGAGTATTTCCCATCAGACATTGATATATTGCCGAATGCTCACTATCAACGGGATATATTACTACATCATTTTCTCTCGCTGCCTGCATAACAATACTGCCGGCTGTTACAAGCGTTTCTTTATTTGCAAGAGCAATATTTTTCTTGTGCTTTATAGCATGCATGGTAGGCAGTAATCCTGCAATACCAACAACAGAAGTTACTACAGTATCAACTTGTTGTAATTCTACAACCCTGTTCATACCCTCATTGCCATAAAAAATCTCAATATTTAAGTCTTTTAGTCGCTCTTCTAAAGTCTTGGCTAACTGCTTTGTACCAACTGAGACAACCTGAGGCAAGAAAGCTCTGACCTGCTCTTCTAATAAATCTATATTCGAATTTGCTGAAAGGCCAGCAACTTTTATTCCTAGATTTCTTGCAACATCAAGTGTCTGAACGCCTATTGACCCTGTTGAGCCAATAATAGAAATAACCTTTGCCATGAAATTACCAAACCCTTCTAGAACTCTTTGCGATAATACTCTACATACTCTTTATAAATTATAAACTACGTACTCATATATGTTTGACTACACACTATTTACAAATGATAGACTATCAACTTATATAAAAGTAGTGAGCAAAAAATAAACTGTAGGGGCAACAAATAAAATGCTGTCAAACCTATCAATTACTCCGCCGTGACCGGGCATAATATTACCAAAGTCCTTAATATTTACATATCTTTTTATCGCTGATGCACACCAATCACCCAACTGTGAAACAATACCACAGAACAGCCCCACAATAGCAAGTGCCACATAGGACATTTTTAGTCCAAAATATACTTCCACAATATAGCCAAATGCCATCATCAGTAATACGCAGCCTATTGCACCGCCAACTGCTCCACCTAAGGTTTTCTTGGGGCTTATTTCAGGAAGTATCTTTCTTTTTCCAAATAATCTTCCGCAGGTATATGCCATGGTATCAGTACCCCAAGCACCTATAAAAATAAGCCATATGAGTATTATTCCAAATTCCAGATTTCTAATGGTAATAACAAAACTTAGTGTAAATGGAATATATGCAACGCCAAAAATTGTAATACAAGCATCAATAATATTATACTTCTTGTTTGCAAATACAATAACTGCCATACACAGTACTATCAATATGAAGGCCGATACAGCAGTTACTTTTGCCATATCTAAGTCAATTATCTTAGCATAATCTAAAACAAGCAATAACAAGGGGATTATGGATAAATATCCCACAAGCTTAATAGGCTTATAATTGGCCTTTTGTACAGAATTATAAAATTCATGCAAACCAATTGCAGCAATTGCACAAACTATTATCCCCAGAAACAATGATCCCATATATAATGCTGTAATCAACAATGCTAATCCAACCAATGCGCTGATAACCCTTGTTTTTAACATTTTCTACCCTTTCCTTATCATGGACAGAATTATTTATACTCCGCCAAATCTTCTTTCTCTATTGTTATAATCCTTAATTGCCTCGGTAATATCTGTTTCGTTAAAATCAGGCCATAGCTTATCGCTAAACCACAGCTCGGTATATGCCAACTGCCATAATAAATAGTTGCTGATCCTCTTTTCACCACTTGTTCTGATAAGTAAATCAGGATCAGGTATCTCGCTTGTATACAAG
>JAEZFR010000375.1 GCA_023417285.1 Bacillota bacterium | reverse complement strand
GTATTCGTTTAGCTCTGACATAAACTATTTCACGTTTATCAATAGGCTTAACCAAAATAGTTGTCATATTTACCTTATTACCACCCCTAATATCGGTAAAGATTTGGTCGCCTATAACAGCAACATTTTCAGGATGTAGCTCCATCATCCTTGCAGCCCTCAGAAATGCTTTGCCCGATGGCTTGAAAGCTCTATGAACAGCTTGCACTGAAAGATTCTTATTGAAGCGAACAACCCTACCCTCTGTTGCATTTGAAAGAATACATACCTTAAAATCCATGCTCCTTAGCTTATTAACAAAAGCTATAGCATTTTCATCAGCCTCTTTAACATGCATAGCAACCAAGGTATTGTCTATATCCAGTATAAACCCCTTAATACCAGCAGCCTTGAGACTATCTAAGTCAATATGATTAATGCTGTCGTAATAAAAATCGGGAAAATAATTTTCTATCAAAATTTTCAATCCTCCTTAGTTTGCAATACTATGATACTATATTTTGTAAAGATAGGTCAATGTGGCACGAAAAATGTAATACAAAAGTGTAAAAAGCAAGTATTATTTACAGTTCAATATATATTATTTTACTCAAAATCCATGTTCCAAAATCTTTGTAAAGTTCGAGCTACATGCGTACTATTTTTAACTATTTTATAATGTCTCATATGCTCAGGCATTATACTTTTGTAGGCAGAGTGTGTAAACCTCTCATCTATAAGCAGAACCATTCCAACGTCACTTTCCTGCCTGATGACACGCCCTGCGGCCTGCAGCACCTTATTCATTCCAGGAAACATATACGCCTTCTGAAAGCCTGTCCCATCTAAATCATTAAAATATTTCATTATAATATCAAGCTCATTGCTTACTTGGGGCAGACCAACTCCAACAATTATTGAGCCAATCAATCTCTCACCTTTTAAATCAATGCCTTCACCAAACAGCCCTCCCAAGACCGCAAATGCAACAAGTGTTTTGTCATTATCCGCTTGGAAGCTTTTTAAAAAGTCTTCTCGCTCCTGCTCTGTCATACTACTCTGCTGGATTATGGTGTCAATGTCCGTCTGGTACATCAGATTGCTCTGCTGGCTACTGTCTGTTTGTGGGTATGCATTCTGTAAACAGTTTGTTGTTTTATCAAGCTGTACCAAATCAGATGTATCGTTGGTGCCATTATCTGATTGTAAACTATCAAAATCAACGTTGGTGTGAATATCTGATTGTACACTGCCAGCAATATCAATGGCGTCAATGTCTGATTGTATAATAGCTCTTGCTACAAACCTGTTGTATACCTCGGTCATATATTTATAGGACGGAAAGAACACCAGATAATTGCCCTTTCTCTGCTTCACTGTAGTTTCGATTAACTCAGCAACAGCATCATAGCTTTCTTCCCTGTCTCGGTATCTAGTTGATATATTGTCAGCAACCATGAGACACAATTTGTTCGAGTCAAATGGAGAAAAAAGGCTCATAGTATAGTCCTCTTCAACTCCTCCCAAAATGTCCTTAAAATATTGCAGCGGTGTCATCGTTGCTGAATAAAAGATTGCGCTGTTACCTCTTTTAAGTGCCTCAGAGATGAGGTAGCTAGGGTCTAGACAAAAGAGCTTGAGCCTTACCTCTGAACCACCCACCTCAATATATGTCATGTACCTCTCATCAAAGAATTCTGCAATCTTGAGAAAATTTGATGCCTCAAAATACATCTTGAGTACCTGCTCCTGATGCTTGCTCTCGGCATTGTGCTTGAGCCATTCCTCGGTGTGAACAGACAGCAGGTTCAAATGTCGTATCATTTGCTCAGGTAGCTCAGGACTGGTTTTGTACCCCGATTCAGCACAGGATTTTTTGAGCTCTAGCATATATGAATTAAGCTTTCCAACCTGCTTTGAGTATTTAGGAAAGTCATCCTTTAACTGTTTCTTTAACTCTAGGAAGTCCGACTTTGACAATTGAGCAGAGAACATCTCCCTTGCCCTATCTACCAAATTGTGAGCCTCATCTATAAGAAATACATAATCCCCACCACTTAAAAAGAAGCGTTTTAAGTATACTCTCGGATCAAAAAGGTAGTTGTAGTCGCAAATAATCAAATCCGCAAACAATGATAAATCTAGTGCAAATTCAAAAGGACAAACACAATGCTTTTTTGCATATTGCTCAATTAGTTCCCGTGCTAAGCTATCCTCACACTCTAGTACATCCCATATTGCTTCATTTACTCTGTCAAAATGACCTTTAGCATACTGGCAGTATTCTGGATTGCATTTAGCCTCTTCCATGAAGCATATTTTTTCCTTTGCGGTTAAAGTAATGCTCTTAAGCTTTAATCCTCTGTCTCTCATTAACTCTGCTGCTTCTTGGGCAACCTGCCTTGTTATTGTCTTGGCTGTAAGGTAAAAAATCTTTGAAGTATGCCCCTCACCTATTGACTTAACAGCTGGAAACAGTGTTGATATTGTCTTTCCAATACCTGTAGGCGCTTGAACATATAGCTTTTTCCCTGCTGTAATGGTTTTATAAGCAGCTACTGCCAGTTCCCTCTGCCCTCTTCTATAGCATGGAAATGGAAACTCAAGCTGTTTGATGGAAGCGTCCCGAATTAAGTCCCATTGATGGGAAAGTTTTGCCCATTTTAGATATCTATTGACTATATCATTTATAAAGTCTTCAAGTTCATTAAATGAATATTCTCTTCTAAATCTCTTTATTTCTTCAGTATCTAGCTGACAGTATGTTAATTGTACTGTAATAG